>JACMNW010000292.1 GCA_014378345.1 Pseudorhodobacter sp.
CCTTGGCCGCAGCAATTTCGCCCGCGTCACTGGCCGAAGTGACAAAGACCGGGGCAATCACCTTAGCCGCCGCCAATTTCACCGAAAACGCCGACCCAAAGTATTCGCCCGGCGAAAAGCTTAACACCCCCACCACGCCCTTGGGGTGGTCAGACGCCAGTTTAAACACCAAGGCCGAAGAATAGCTTGACCCCCAAACCACCACCCGCCCGGATTTGCCTTGCGCAAAATCCAGTGCGGCCTCCATATCGAGATAAGCCGCCAGATAATTGGGCGCACCACCAACCCCATCGGCAGTTTCATTCACCCCGCCAAATCGCGCGCCGCCAGAGCGTTGCGATACCGCCAGCGTATCAAAACCCAGTCTGTGCAGACGCGGCACAATGGGATCATATTCATGCAGGTTAGACCCCGACTGATGAAACAGCACGATCAAGGCCCGGTCGCCCTGCCCCTGATAATCAGCATGAACGGTTATTCCGTCGGCGGCCGCAAACGTCACTGGCGCGGCACTTGCAGCGCCCGCAGCAAGGATAAAAGCGGCAATAACACTGCTAAGAAAACGCATCAAACGGGCCCCGATCACATTAGCTGACCAAAACCTAAGTCAAACCAACAAACACGCACCAATCACATTCCCGCGTGCCTATCGCTGCGCCGTTTGCCAGTTCGGGTTCACCATCGGCACCTGATTGGAACGCGCCAGGGGTGCGCGCCCCAAAATGTGATCCGCCGCTTTTTCGCCAACCATGATCGAGGGCGCGTTCAGGTTGCCGTTGGTCACCTGCGGAAAAATCGAGCTGTCAGCCACGCGCAGCCCGTCTACCCCAATCACCCGACATTCGGGATCGACCACTGCCGCCGGATCATCGGCCCGCCCCATCCGCGCGGTGCCGCAAGGGTGATAGGCGCTTTCGGCATGCTCGCGGATAAAGGCGTCAATCTCGGCGTCCGATTGCACGCCCGCGCCCGGCTGAATTTCCGATTTCACATGGGCGTGCATTGCGTCCTGACCGAACACTTCGCGTGTCAGGCGAATGCAGGCGCGGAATTCTTCCCAATCCTGCGTCTCGCTCATGTAATTGAACCGGATCACGGGCGCATCTGCAGGGTCCGCCGACCGCAGCGTAATTGCCCCGCGCGACAGTGACCGCATCGGCCCCACATGCACCTGAAAGCCGTGCCCTGCGGCGGCGGCCTTGCCATTATAGCGCACAGCGATGGGCAGGAAATGATACTGAATATCGGGATAATCAATCCCCGCGCGCGACCGGATAAAGGCGCAAGCCTCGAACTGGTTGCTGGCCCCAAGACCTTTGCCGGTCAGCAACCACTGCGCCCCGATCAGGCCCTTGCCAAAGATGTTCCAGTATTTATACAATGTTATCGGCAGCTTGGCCGCATATTGCATGTAGACTTCCAGATGGTCCTGCAGATTGGCCCCAACGCCCGCCCGGTCTGCGCGCACCGCAATGCCATGTTCCGCCAGATGCTTGCCCGGCCCAATGCCCGACAACATCAAGATCTTTGGCGTGTTGATGGATGATGCCGCCAAAATCACCTCAACCCCCGCCCTAATCACCTCAACTCCGCCACCCCGGCGCACCTCAACCCCCACGGCGCGATTGCCTTCAAACACCACGCGCGATGCCAAAGCCCGCACCACAGCTACATTGCCCGCCTTCATCGCAGGGCGCAGATACGCATTGGCGGCCGACCAACGGCGGCCTTTCCAGATCGTCGCCTCCATCGCGCCGAAACCTTCTTGCGCCTCGCCATTATAATCCGCCGTTACAGGATAGCCCGCTTGCCGCCCGGCCTCAATAAAGGCGTTGAACAGCGGGTTTGACCGTGGCCCGCGCGTGATGTGCAACGGCCCGTCAGTACCGCGCCATGCGCCATCCCCGCTATCGCTGCCGCCATGCCAGTTTTCCATCCGCTTGAAATATGGCAGCACGTCGGCGTAGCCCCAGCCCTGCGCCCCCATATCGCGCCACCTGTCAAAATCTCGCGCATGCCCGCGCACATAGACCATGCCGTTGATAGACGATGATCCACCAATCACCTTGCCGCGCGGCGTGGCCAGATTGCGGCCCCCCAAATGCGGCTCTGGTTCAGTCTGAAAGCCCCAGTCATACATCGCCATATTCATCGGATACGACAGCGCTCCGGGCATCTGAATGAACGGCCCGGCATCCGTGCCGCCGTGTTCGATCACCGTCACAGACGCCCCCGCCTCACCCAGTCTATAGGCCAGCGCAGACCCGGCAGATCCCGCCCCAACAATCACATAATCCGCCGTCAATTTCTGCTAATCCTGTTCATAATCATTGCCTTAAACCGCGTCTCAACAGCTTCGCTTCAGTTCTGCATCCAGATAATCCAACAGCAGCGCTATCGACGCTTTGCCATCCGGTGCCCGCCCGGACAGCGCTTCGCGCACATAAACGCCGTCTATCAATGCGCCCAGCCCGCGCGCCACCTCATCCGCGCGCAGCCCCACCAGCGGGCGCAAACAGGCCATCAGGTTGGAATGTAGCCGCCGTTGGTAAACCGCCAGCAAACGCCGCGCCTCTGGCACGGTTTGCGCCAGAACATAGAAATTCAGCCAGGCCCCCACCACTTCGCGCCGAAAATTTGCAGGGCTGAACGAGGCGCGCACAATGGCGTGCAACCGCGCTTCTGCCCCCACCGATACCGCCAGCGCCCCGCGCACTTCGGCCCCGTAAAGCGATAGGACATGCCGCATTGCCGCCAGAAACATCGCCTCTTTGCCGCCAAAATAATGGTGCGCAAGGGCTGTAGACATGCCAGCCCGCTTGGCTATTTGGCCAACCGTCACATCCAAGCTGCCGGTGCGGCCAATCTCAACAATCGTTGCATTGACCAGCGCCGCCTTTCGGATAGGCTCCATTCCAAGCTTGGGCATATGACGCTCCTTGCAAAAAACACTTGCCAAAACGAGGGTGCGTGAGTTTTATTGACTCGTCAATCAACAAAAAACTCATACTCAAAAAACCAACTGGAGCCACCATGAAAACCTTTACGAAAACTCTTCTGGCCACGACTGTAGCTTTTGCCTTTGCAGGCAGCGCCTACGCTGAAGGCTGCGATAAAGTTATCTTCTCTGACGTGGGCTGGACGGATATCACCGCCACCACCGCAACATCTGCGCTGATCCTCGAAGCACTGGGATACGAGACAAAGATCAAGGTTCTGTCAGTGCCGGTTACCTATGCGGGCCTTGCGGGCGGCGACATCGACGTGTTCCTTGGCAACTGGATGCCCACGATGGAGGCAGACATTGCCGCCTACCGCGATGCGGGCACCGTTGAAACCGTGCGCACCAACCTTGAGGGCGCAAAATACACCCTCGCCACGAATGAGGCGGGTGCGGCTTTGGGGATCACCGATTTTGCCGGTATCGCCGCCAACAAAGACGCGCTGGAAGGCCAGATTTACGGTATTGAGCCGGGCAATGACGGCAACCGTTTGATCCTGGATATGATCGCATCCGGGCCGTTCAAGCTTGACGGGTTCGAGGTGGTGGAATCGTCGGAACAGGGCATGTTGGCCGAAGTGAAAAAGGCGACCGAAGACGGCAAGCCGATTGTGTTTCTTGGGTGGGAGCCGCACCCGATGAACGCCAATTTCAAGATGACCTACCTGACCGGCGGCGATGATTACTTTGGCCCCAATCTGGGCGGTGCTAGCGTGGCCACCAACGTGCGCAAGGGCTATGTGGCGGAATGCCCAAATACCGGCAAGCTGTTGGGCAACCTTGCCTTCACCCTGCCGATGGAAAATGAAATCATGGGCAGCATCCTGAACGATGGAACTGACCCCGCCGATGCCGCCAAAACATGGCTTGCCGCCAATACGGCGGTTTGGGCGCCTTGGCTTGACGGTGTCACCACCAAAGACGGCAGCGACGCCGTGGCCGCAGTGACAGCCGCACTGCAGTAAACCGACACTAAGGCCCCGGTCATTCCGGGGCCTTTAATTTTCGGAATTTGGGGGGTGCATGGACTGGTTAACTGATTACAAAATTCCCGTTGGGAAAACGGCCAAGGCTGTTTTCGAATGGATGAACGACAATCTTGGCGGCGTGTTTGACGCAATTTCGGTGGCGATGGAGGCGATGATCAACGGCATCCTGTGGCTGCTGCAGACGCCGCATCCGTTTGTGATTATTGCCATATTCCTAGCCATCACATGGTTCCTGCAACACAGCTGGAAGGTCTGCCTCGGCGTGTTGATTGGCTTTTCGTTCATCCTGAACCAAGGCTACTGGGAGGAAACCACCGAAAGCCTGACCCTGATCCTGTCGGCCTGCGTCGTTTGCATGGGCCTTGGCGTGCCCATTGGTATCGCCGTCGCCCACCGCCCCCGGCTTTACCGTTTCATGGTGCCGGTGCTGGATCTGATGCAAACCCTGCCGACCTTTGTCTACCTGATCCCCGCTATCGTGTTCTTTGGCCTTGGCATGGTGCCCGGCCTGATTGCCACCGTGATTTTCGTGCTGCCCGCGCCCATCCGCCTGACGCATCTTGGCATTTCCACCACGCCCCAACCGTTGTTGGAAGCCGCAACCGCCTTTGGTGCCACCCCCAAACAGCGCCTGTGGAAGGTGGAATTGCCCTACGCCCTGCCGCAGATTATGGCAGGCCTGAACCAAACCATCATGCTGTCACTGTCAATGGTGGTTATTGCGGCACTTGTCGGTGCCAACGGCCTTGGCGTGCCGGTGGTGCGAGCGCTGAATTCGGTCAACACGGCGCTTGGTTTCGAATCCGGTTTCATCATCGTGGTCGTCGCGATCCTGCTTGACCGTATGCTGCGGGTGAAAACCAAATGAAAGACATGCCGCGCCAAAATACCCCCCTGAACGCCGTTGAATTTGACAAAGTGAACATCGTTTTTGGTGATCGGCCCCAACAAGCTTTGCCCCTGATGGACCAAGGCCAAAGTCGGTCTGAAATTCAGGAAGCCACATCCCAAGTGCTTGGCGTGCATGATTGCAGCCTGACTGTTGGCAATGGTGAAATCCTTGTGCTGATGGGTCTGTCGGGGTCTGGCAAATCCACCCTGTTGCGCGCGGTCAATGGGTTGAACCCGGTTTGCCGGGGCGAGGTGCGGGTGCTTGACGGCGGCAAGATGACCTCCGTCACCCATGCCGATGCAGAAACCCTGCGCCGCCTGCGCCTGTCCAACATCGCGATGGTGTTCCAGGCCTTCGGCCTGCTGCCGTGGCGCACGGTGCGCGAAAATGTCGGGCTGGGTCTGGAACTTGGCGGCGTGTCTGAGGCGGACCGCAAACCCCGCGTCGACCGCCAGCTGGACCTTGTGAACCTGACCCAATGGGCAGACCGCAAGGTGGGCGAACTGTCCGGCGGCATGCAGCAGCGCGTTGGGTTAGCGCGCGCCTTTGTCACCGAAGCGCCGATCCTGCTGATGGACGAGCCGTTTTCGGCGCTTGATCCCCTGATACGGTCGCGTCTGCAAGACGAGTTGCTGGATCTGCAAACCAAGCTGAAACGCACCATCATTTTCGTGTCCCACGATTTGGATGAAGCCTTCAAAATTGGCGACCGGATTGCGCTGATGGAAGGCGGTCGTATCGTGCAATGTGGCACTGCCCGCGAGATTATCGCCAACCCAGTGTCGGATTATGTGGCCGATTTCGTCAATCATATGAACCCGTTAGGTGTTCTAACCGCGCGTGACGCGATGGAAGCCACCCCCGGTGCGTTCCCCACATCCGGCAACGCCGATGCTGACGCGCCTATCCGCGAAGTCATGTCACAACTGCGCGGTGATACCCGCGCCGTAACCCTGACGGAGAACGGCAAAATCATCGGCCAGATTACCCGTGAAGGCGTGATCCGCCGCCTGCTCAACCCGCGCGGTGTGCTGAAAGACTGACGCTACTCCGCCACGGTCTTCGCCTTGGCGGGGGCTTTCTTGACCGCAGGTTTTTTCGCCGCCGCCTTCGCCACAGGCTTCTTCACAGCGGTCTTTTTCACAGCCGGCTTTTTCGCCACCGCTGTTTTGGCGGCTGGCTTTTTCGCCGAAGCCTTCTTGGCAGGCTTCCCTTTGCCGGCCTTTTCCGCCACCAATGCCAACGCCTCCTCCAGCGTCACCGTTTCCGGGTCCAGTTCTTTCGGCAGGGTCGCGTTCACTTTGGCCCATTTGACATAAGGCCCGTATTTCCCCGGCATCACCTGCACCAAGCCGCCATCAGGATGCGCGCCCAATTCCCGCAAGGGGGCTGCCGCCGCACCGCGCCCGCCGCGTGTGGCTTTTTGCGCCAGCACCTCCACCGCGCGGTTCATGCCGATGCTGAACACTTCTTCAATGTCGGAGACATTGGCGTAGACCGATCCGTGCTTCACATAGGGGCCAAACCGCCCCAACGCCGCCTCGATCATCACGCCATCGGCTGGGTGCGGGCCAATCTGGCGCGGCAGGTTCAGCAGTTGCAACGCTGACTCCAGCGTCACACCCTCCTGCGTCCACCCCTTCGGCAGGCTGGTGCGTGGCGGCTTTGGCGCTTCCTCGGTGGCCTCGCCGCGCTGCACGTAAGGGCCAAACCGCCGCGCGCGCAGAGTGATTTCCAACCCGTTTTCATCTGCACCAAGCGTGCGGCCACCCACCGCGCCGCCTTCTTCACCGCCCGAGATCGGGCGCGTATAGCGGCATTCGGGGTAGTTGCCGCAGCCAATGAAGGCAGACCCCGACCGCGCGGTTTTCAGATGCAAACGGCCTGTGCCACAGGTCTGGCACACGCGTGGATCAGACCCGTCAGCGCGCAGCGGGTACAAATGCGGCGCTAGAAAATCGTCGATTTTCGTCAGCACTTCGCCGATGCGCAGGTCTGCTGTTTCGGCAATCGCGGCCGAAAAATCGCGCCAAAACCGGGCGAGAACGTCCTTATAATTGCGGTCGCCCGCCGACACATCATCCAGTTCCGCCTCAAGATCGGCGGTGAAATCGTATTCGATATACTTGCTGAAATAGTTGGACAGGAACGCCGTCACCAGCCGCCCTTTATCCTCTGGGATCAGGCGGTTTTTATCACGCCGCACATATTCGCGGTCCACAATCGTAGTCATGATTGACGCATAGGTTGACGGGCGGCCAATACCCAATTCTTCCATCCGTTTGACCAGCGTCGCTTCGGTATAGCGGGGCGGCGGCTGGGTGAAATGCTGATCTTGTGTCACCGATTTCTTCGCAACCGCCTCGCCTTGCATGATCTGCGGCAAACGGCCTTCATCGTCTTCCTCGTCATCGCGGCCTTGGTCGTAGATTTTCAGGAAGCCGTCAAACAGCACCACCTGCCCCGTCGCGCGCAGGCCAACTTGAACATCGGGTGACAGCATATCCACCGTGGTCCGTTCCATCCGCGCGGCTGACATTTGGCTGGCAAGTGTGCGTTTCCAGATCAGATCATACATCTTGCGCTGATCAGCTTCGGTTAATTTCAGGGATTCTGGGGCCGCCGACATCTCGGTCGGCCGGATACATTCATGCGCCTCCTGCGCGTTCTTGGCTTTGTTTTTATACATGCGCGGGCTGTCGGGCACATAGGTCGGCCCAAAGCGGCGTTTGATTTCTTCGCGCGCTGCCATTACCGCTTCGGGGGCCATGTCGATGCCGTCGGTGCGCATGTAGGTGATGTAGCCCGCTTCATACAAACGCTGGGCGGCGTTCATGCATTGCTTGGCCCCCATGCCAAACTTGCGCGACGCCTCTTGTTGCAGGGTCGAGGTCATGAACGGCGCATAGGGGTTGCGCGACGCAGGTTTGGCTTCCACCGAATCCACAGAAAATGTTCGAGAAGTGACAGCTTGCACCGCTATTTCAGCCGCCGCAGCGGTCGGAATGTCGAATTTATCCAGTTTCTTGCCGCCAAGTATGGTCAGCCTTGCTTCAAATTCTTGGTTGCGCGGGGTGATCAATGTCGCCCCCACCGTCCAGAATTCACGGGCACGAAAAGCCTCAATCTCCATTTCGCGGTCAACGATCAGGCGCAGGCAAACCGACTGCACCCGGCCCGCCGATTTGGCCCCCGGCAGTTTGCGCCACAACACGGGCGAAAGTTTGAACCCCACCAGATAATCCAGCGCGCGGCGCGCAAGATAGGCGTCTACCAACGGAACATCGACCTGACGCGGGTTTTTCATCGCCTCCGTCACGGCGGCCTTGGTGATGGCGTTAAACGTCACGCGGCTGACCTTGGTGCCCTTTTTCAGGCTGCTCGCCAAAGCTTCCTGAAGGTGCCAGGAAATCGCCTCACCCTCCCTGTCAGGGTCGGTCGCAAGGATCAGTTCGTTGTCGGATTTCAACGCCTCGGTAATCGCGCGAATGTGCTTTTTACTATCGGCAGCCACTTCCCATTTCATCGCGAAATCGTCTTCGGGGTCTACTGACCCATCTTTTGGTGGCAGATCGCGCACATGGCCAAAAGACGCCAAAACGGTATAGTCGGACCCAAGATATTTGTTGATTGTCTTGGCCTTAGCCGGTGACTCGACGACGACAACTGCCATAAGAATCCCTGTTTCAACCGCACCTGCAATATGCCGGGGAACATGTGGGGGGTGGGGGTGTTTGTCAATGGCAGCAGGGAAATCAGCCGTTAAACCCTATGCGATCCGCGACAAAAGCCCCCCCGCCTGCCGCTGAATGCGCCCTTCCAGCTCCAGCGACAACAACTCCGGAGCCACGAACGCCGCAGGCATCGCGAGATCACGGATCAACTGATCCTCCGCCAAAGGGCTTGGCCCCAAACGATCCAATATCTTGCTGTGCAGCGCCGCAATTTCAGCCAAAGGACGCCGTGTAGGCACAGGCCCCGGCAACACAGCCCGCGTCACAGGTTCCAAAGCAACAACCACGCGCCCACCACCCGCCAGTGCAGGCCGATCCCCGCCCAACGCCTCAATCACATCGGCAGCAGACCTGATCAGCGTCGCCCCATCCCGGATCAGCATATTGCACCCGGATGCCCGCGCATCAAACGGATGCCCCGGCACCGCGAACACATCGCGCCCCTGATCCAGCGCATTGCGTGCGGTAATAAGACTGCCGGACCGCGCCGCTGCTTCCACCACAATCACCGCCTGCGACAGCCCCGATATAATCCGGTTGCGCAGTGGAAAATGCCGCGCCTGCGGTTCCATTCCCATCGGCTGTTCCGATATCCGGCATCCTTGCACGGCAATCTTGCCCGCCAGTGCGGCATTCTCGGTGGGATAAATCACATCCACCCCACCCGCCTGCACGGCAATGGTGCCAGTGGCTAACGCAGCCTCATGCGCCTCGGCATCAATGCCGCGTGCCAGACCCGACACCACCACAAACCCCGCCTCCGCCAGCGTTTCCGCCAGCCGCCGCGCCATGCGCAGGCCCAGCGACGAGGCATTGCGCGCGCCCACCATGGCAATCGCGGGCCGGTTCAACAGTGCCATATCCCCCTGAACCCACAAAACCGGCGGCGCATCAGGCAAATCCATCAACGCCACAGGATAATCCGCATCGCCAAAACACAGCATTCGCGCCCCCGCCACCCGCGCCTGCGCAATCTCATGGCGTGCCACCTCAACCGGGCAAAC
>JACMNW010000293.1 GCA_014378345.1 Pseudorhodobacter sp.
CGTCAGCGCAAACCACCAGATCGGCGCGATGGGTGGTGCCACCGCAAACAGCCCCAGCATCGACAGCGCCATCATCGCGGCTGCCGCCACCACCAGCACACCCGTGTAGCGCCGTGTCACGCCTGCAAGCCACCCTAAGGCCGGGTCTTGCACCACGTCGATCAGGCGCAATCCCGCCAGCACGGCCCCCAGCGTGGCAAGCGAAACGCCATAGGTATCGACATAAAACTTTGGCGCATGCAAATAAATCGGCAGACCGGCGGCACTGAGCATGGCCCCAAAGGCTGACCATTGCCAGAGACCCTGGCTGCGCGCCGCGGGGATTGTTGCTTCCATCAACTTATCTCATCCACAGGCGGCTTTGGCCTTGGCCGAAACTTCGCGCCCTTGATCGCCAGCTTGATCGCCTGCCAATGGATCAGCGCCAGCACCCGGCGCGACCCGAACGGGCGGCGTAGGCAGGCCATCACTATGGCGCGGTTGGTCAGGGCCACGCGCGGGCCGGTGAGCGTGGCATAAAGCCCGCCGTCGCTGGTGGAGTAATCAATCCAGATGCCGATTTTATCGGGGCCAATGTCAAAGCGGAACTTGTAGCCGCCGTCGATGGGTTGAAACGGCGAGACGTGGAAGATTTTAACAGCGGTCAGCGTATCTTCGCGGGTAATCGGCGCATGATCGGGGTGGTGGCACAGGTAGGAATGCCTGTCACCAAAGGTGTTCGACACCTCGGCAATAACCACCCGCAGATGGTGAAGGTGGTCATAGCACAGCCAGAAACTGACCGGGTTGAACACATGACCCAGCACGCGGGGTTGGGCGAGCAGCAGAATCTCATCAGCGCCCGGCAGGCCGTGGCTGGCCAGCACATCGCGCACCCATCGCACGCCCGTGCCGTGCTTTGGCACACCGCCATGATCGGTATCGTAAAGCGATGTCAGATTGCCCCGATTACGCGAAAACAGGCGCGGGCCAACGGCGGTTTCGGTATTCAGCAAGATGTAATCGACGCCGTAGCGAAACTGGTTTTTTACGGCCCCTTTGCGGCCATGAAACGTCTCGCCGCGGATATGATGAACCGTGTTTGTCATGCCACCAGTTGCACATCCGTTTGCCGTGCACGCATCGCGTCCACCACATCAACCGCCGATGCAAAGCCATCCTCATGAAAGCCGTTCTTCATCCATGCCCCGCAAAACCATGTGTTGCGCGTGCCGTTCATCGCCCTGATCCCGCTTTGCGCGGCCAATGCGGGCAGATCATACACAGGATGGCGGAACGTTACGACATCGTGGATCAGCTTATCGTTTATCGGTCTGTTGCTGTTCAAAGTCACGAAAAGTGGGTCGTCATGCGGAATGGGCTGCAGTGAATTCATCCAATAGGTCAGATCAATCCGATCAGGTTTTGGCCCCGCGGGTTCGGTGTAGACCCAACTTGACCAGACCGATTTATGCTTCGGCATCAGACTGGTATCAGCATGCAAAACAGCCTCGTTCGGTTGATACTTTACCGCCCCCAAAAGCCGCGCCTCATCGGACGATGGGTCGGACAACAACCGCAGGGCATCATCGGAATGGGTGGCGAAAACCACCTCATCAAACGGTTCCCAGTCGCCGCCGTCACAGCGTACCATTGCCCCATTGGCAACCCGCTGCACCCCTGCAACAGATGCCCCAAGCCGCAAATCAACACCTTCTTGGTTTAATGCCGACTGCAACCGGCGGACATATTCGATCGACCCGCCTTTAACGGTATACCATTGATGCTGGCCGGAAATGCTAAGCAAAGCGTGGTTTTTCATGAAACGGATCAATGCATGGGCCGGAAAGTCAAGAATACCCTGGCTTGGTGTCGACCAGATCGCGCCTGACAAAGGCAGTATGTAGCAGTCACGAAACCAAGCCCCCGTGCGCAAAACCTTCAGCAAATCGCCCACCGTCATGCCGGGCGTTTGCGCTGCAGCCTCTGCCCGCGCGTTGAACCGCATGATATCGCGCAGCATGCCCAGAAAACGTGGGTCGGCAATGCGCCGTCGTTGGGCAAACAGCGCGTCCAGACTGCGCAAGCCATATTCCAGCTTGCCCCCGGCGATGGACGCGCCAAAGGTCATGCTGCTTTCCGTAACAGGAACGGCAAGTTTTTCGAACAGCGCCACCAGATGCGGATAGTTGGCCTTGTTGTACACAATAAACCCGGTATCCACCGGCTGATCACCGCGTTTGCCCGCCATCACGGTGCGGGCATGGCCACCAAGGCGCGCTTCAGCCTCAAACAGCACAACCGCGTTGTCGTTAGCCAGCAGATGCGCCGCCGCCATCCCCGATATGCCACCGCCGATAACAGCAATCCGGCGCGGGGCAGCGCCCAGTGTTTCAAATGGCATTTAGACATTGCTCCGCATATCGATCGTCACAGAGAATACGTGGTATTTTGATCGGCGGATCAAGTTAAACGATATTTTTCGCGCGACTGTCGCATTAGTGATCCAGCCGAGGGGCGCTGGCGTAACACTGGCATGATATTGGATGATCAAACCTTGGACAAAACGGATGCTTGGTCGGGCGGGCAGGTCTGTGCTACGCCTTTGGGAGTATTGCCGAACTTTAAGGGAAGATCACGAGTGAACGTGCAAAACGAGGTGGATTGGGCGGCGCATTTGATTTTGGTGCGGGACCGCCAAGATAAAGCCGCGTTTGCCGCGCTGTTTCGGCACTTTGCCCCGCGCATAAAAGCATTCTTGATGAAATCTGGTGCCAATGCTGCTTTGGCCGAAGAATGCGCACAAGATGTGATGGCGACGTTGTGGCAAAAATCGCATCTGTTCGATCCGGCGCGTGCGTCTGTTGCCACATGGGTGTTCACTATCGCGCGCAACCGCCGCATCGACGCACTTCGTAAATCACGCAGGCCAGAGCCGGAAGATTTGCCCTGGGGCCCAGAGGCGGAACCAGATCAGGCCGAGGCAATGGAAATGCAGCAAGAAACCGACCGTCTTGGTGCGGCGCTTGCCCAACTGCCCAGCAAACAACGCGCTTTGATTGAACGTGCGTATTATGGCGATCTGACGCATAGCGAAATTGCCGCCGAAACCGGTCTGCCGCTTGGCACGATCAAATCCCGTATCCGACTGGCGCTGGAACGGCTGCGCCACCACATGAGTTGAAGGCACCGAACACTATGACGATCAAACACCATATTTCCGATAGTTTGTTGATGGCCTATTCAGCAGGCCAGTTGCCCGAAGCGTTTAACCTTGTGGTCGCAACCCATTTGTCGATGTGCGACGAATGCCGTGTGGCACTTGGCGCGTTTGATGCGGTAGGTGGCGCGTTGGTTGAAGGTGCAGATGAAGCGGCGGTTTCGGACAAAGCCCTTGATGCCACATTGGCGATGATTGCATCGCTGAAACCTGTGCCAGACAAGCGTGCACGCGGGGCTGGGATTTTTCCTGAACCGCTTGCAAACTATGTCGGTGGCGATCTGTCCGCGGTGAAATGGCGGAACTTGGGCCGGGGCGTGCGGCAGGCTATTTTGCCCACGGCCAAGGGCGCGTCGGTGCGGCTTTTGCACATTCCCGCAGGGCAGGCGATGCCTGATCACGGCCACCGGGGCATGGAATTGACGCTTGTGTTGCAAGGCGCGTTCAGCGATGGGGTCGGGCGTTACAACCGTGGCGATGTGGACTCTGAAACCGAAGCCACCCAACACAAACCGGTGGCCGAAGCGGGTTTGCCCTGCATCTGCCTTGCTGCCACTGACGCGCCGCTGCGGTTTACTGCGTTGATTCCGCGTATGTTGCAGCCGTTGTTCAAAATCTGATCAGAACGTCAGCGTCACGATGATAAACGGCCCGCCCACAAGGCGGGCTTTTTCACGGGTTATAATCAGATCGTGCTTTCCAACAGTTTGGCCTGAAACGCTGCCTGCGTTTAAAGAAAAGATCGCCAGACGCCCCGCCTTTGGCGGAAAAATCTGAGCGTAAGTTTCAACGCATACAACAGGCAACGGCAGCGCCCGTGCCGTCATCATATTGAAATCATCGCAGGGGCCAGTGACGCCCAACGCCGCTATGGGCGCATCGCCGGGGAACGCGATGGGTATCAACGGCGCAGCGGTGATCCGGGTTTCCCCGGCCAAATCAAAGCCGGGGCCAGAGATCACTGTCAGGTTTCGCTCGATCCCCGGAAAGATGGAAAACGGCCCGTTTTCAGCCACGCTCGCCATCGAAAGCCGCAGCAAAAGACTGCCATCCGGCCCGGTTTCGCGCAGCATTTCAACCGTCGTGCCACGCCCATTGGCCCACGGCATGGCGGTATAATCCGCAGGCGTCAGATGCCGGATCATTCGGCTGCTTGCCCGCCTAACACGGGGACCACGGGCGTTGCCTCCAGTTCCTCAAAATCGAAATTATCTAAGCGTGCCGCGCGTTTACCTGCCCGTTCTGCCGCCGTGCCAATGCCGTCCAGATCGGCGCGTGCCTGATTGAAATGCACGTTCAGCTTATCCACCCGTTCCACCACCAATTCTACATCGCGGTGCAAGCTGCGCAGGGTGGACCGGATCACCCCCGCCTGTTCACGCATTCGGGCATCTTTCAGCACCGCGCGCATGGTGTGCAGCGTGGCCATGCAGGTGGTGGGCGATACGATCCAGACCTTCACTGCAAAGCCTTCGCGCACCAGTTCGGGGAAATTGGCGTGCAG
>JACMNW010000294.1 GCA_014378345.1 Pseudorhodobacter sp.
AGATCACGCGCAAGTCTGACAACCCCTCGATCACCCGCGATGTGTCGGGTGAAGGTGTGCAGCAGGCGCTTTTGAAAATCATGGAAGGCACGGTTGCCTCGGTGCCGCCCCAAGGTGGGCGCAAGCATCCGCAGCAGGAATTCCTGCAAGTGGACACTACGAATATCCTGTTCATCTGTGGCGGCGCTTTCGCGGGCTTGGAAAAGATCATCTCGCACCGCAACAAAGGCTCTGCCATAGGATTCGGCGCTGATGTAAAGGGCCCGGAAGAACGCGGTGTGGGCGAATTGTTCAAAGAACTGGAACCCGAAGATCTGCTGAAATTTGGCCTGATCCCGGAATTTGTCGGCCGTCTGCCCGTTATTGCCACGCTGACCGATCTGGATGAAGAGGCATTGGTGACCATCCTGACCGAGCCGAAAAACGCGCTGGTGAAACAATACCAACGCCTGTTTGAGATTGAAGGCACTAAACTTACCTTCACCGGTGATGCGCTGGTCGCCATCGCAAAACGCGCGATCAAACGCAAAACCGGCGCGCGCGGATTGCGGTCGATCATGGAAGATATCCTGTTGGATACCATGTTCGAACTGCCCGGGCTTGATAACGTCGAAGAGGTTGTAGTCAAGGATGAAGCCGTGAACAATGGTGCCAAACCGCTGTATGTGCTGTCTGAACCAAAGAAGAAAGAGGCGGCTACGGCGGGGTGATTGACCATATCAGAGAGTTTCTTTGAAAATTCTTTCCGCCGCCGAACGGCCAGAGCTCTGTTTAACCCAATGCTCGTGACTGGACCTTCGGCTTTTAATCGGCCATAGCAGTGTCAATGATCCCGGAGGCCTGCACCATGTATTTCCTGAAACGCCTGCTGACATGGTGGAACAGCCAAACCCTCGGCACTCAGCTGTTTACATGGCGCAAAGGCACCCGTGTCGGGTCCGACGCGCAGGGCAACGTCTATTATCAGACCACTGGCGGCAAACGGCGCTGGGTCATCTATAACGGTGATATGGAGGCGTCTCGCGTATCGCCTGATTGGCATGGCTGGCTGCATTTCACATGGAACGAGCCGCCAACCAAAGTGCCGCTTGCCCATAAAGCTTGGGAAAAACCGCATGTCGAAAATCTAACCGGCTCCGATGCCGCCTATGCCCCGCCCGGATCAATCCGTCGCGCCGATCCTGTCCCAAGGCAGGATTATGAGGCATGGCAGCCGGAATAGGGGGCAGCCAAAACAATGGCCGAGAATCCAACAGAGGTTTTTGCAGGCGCAGCCGTCTTGGCAGCGGCCGTTGCGTTTGTGTTTTATGCTACCCAAAGCACCGGGTTTTCCGGCAGTGCAGCAACCTATGATCTCAAGGCCAGCTTTCGGTCGGTGGAAGGCATTACCCTCGGGTCAGATGTGCGCATGGCGGGCGTCAAAGTCGGCACGATCACTGCGATTGATCTGAACCCAAAAACTTTCTTCGCCGATGCCACTGTTTCTGTGCAAAACAATCTGCAACTGCCAGATGATAGCGCCATACTGATCTCATCCGAAGGGCTGCTTGGCGGCAATTTCATTGAACTTGTTCCGGGTGGGTCTGAAACCAATCTGGAACCGGGGGCAGAGATCGAAGATACCCAAGGCTCCGTTAGCCTGATTTCCCTCTTGATGAAATTTGTCAGCGGAAAATCAAACGATCCAACCCCTGCTAACGAATGAACTATGCCCTGATCCTTGCGGTTTTGGTCTGGCCATCGCTTGCCCATGCCCAAGACGTGGCATCGGCACCCGGCGGTACTGTGCGCTGGCTTGATAAAATATCAGGCGTCACCAAAGACGTTGAAATGACGGTCGGTGAGACCCAACAACATGGACGTCTGGCCATTACACTGGATGATTGTCGTTATCCGGTAAATGACCCGGCGTCGAACGCCTTTGCCCATTTGACGATCCGTGACAGCTTACAAGCAGATCCTGTGTTTATGGGCTGGATGATCGCCACCAGCCCGGCACTATCGTCGATGGACCACGCGCGTTACGACGTCTGGGTATTGCGCTGTAAAATCCCTGCCGCTGCCACTGAATAGCCAGGCGGATCAAAGTTTGCGGTTTGCCGCAAAGCCAACGTCAGTTGCAGATGATAGTCAGCTCTGGAAACCTCTATCGCCCCCAAGCTTTGCAAATGCGGCGTCAAAAACTGGGTGTCAAACAATAAATATCCGCCCACGCGCAACCTGTCTGTCAGATAGGCCAGAGCAATCTTTGACCCGTCCGTCGCCTTTGAGAACATGCTTTCGCCAAAGAACGCAGCACCAAGGGATACGCCGTAAACGCCGCCAATCAAATGATCGTCGCGCCAGACTTCCAGCGAATGCGCATACCCTGCATGGTGCAAGGAATGATACAGATCTTTGATTGGGGCGCTGATCCATGTCTCGGCACGGTCTGCACAGGCATCAACAACACGGGAAAACGCCGTATTTGTTCGAATTGTACAATTATTACGCGCTATTACCCGCCTCAAGCTGCGGCTAATGTGGAAATTAGTCAAAGGGAACACACCGCGAAATCTCGGGTCAACCCAATGTATCCTAGGGTCATCTCTACCCTCGGCCATCGGAAATATCCCTGCCGCATAGGCACGCAGCAGGGTTTCGGAAGTGATTTCTGATCCGTTCGGCACTTTCATGCAGTGCACCTTTTAGGCCAATTCATTAGCCAAATCGTGCGGCCAGCCATTTTTCCAACCAATGAATATTATACTCGCCATTCTGAATATCCGGCTCTGCCAACAGCATATCAAACAGTGGAACAGACGTATCTATGCCGTCAATGATCAGCTCGCCCAACGCCCGGCGAAGACGCGCCAATGCCTCTGGTCTATCCCGGCCATGCACAATCAGTTTGCCAATCAAACTGTCGTAATAGGGCGGGATCGAATAGCCGGAATACAGCGCCGAATCCATGCGCACGCCGTACCCACCGGGGGCATGAAACATTCGCACTTTTCCGGGGCAGGGCGCAAAATTCGGCAGCTTTTCCGCGTTGATGCGCACTTCGATGGCGTGGCCGTTAATCTCCAGATCATCCTGGCCGAATGACATCGGCATGCCTGCCGCGACGCGAATTTGTTCGCGCACAAGGTCCACGCCAAAAATGGCTTCTGTTACCGGGTGTTCCACCTGCAAGCGGGTGTTCATTTCAATGAAGAAGAACTCGCCATTTTCATACAAAAACTCAATCGTACCCGCACCAATGTAGTTGATATTGGCCACCGCATCCGCGCAAACCTTACCGATTTTCGCCCGCAACGCAGGGGTAATCACCGGGCCTGGGGCCTCTTCAAACACCTTCTGGTGGCGGCGTTGCAGAGAACAATCGCGTTCCCCAAGATGCACAGCCTTACCTTTACCGTCGCCGAACACCTGTATTTCAATGTGCCGTGGCGTTTGCAGGTATTTCTCGATGTAAACTTCGTCATTGCCAAACGCCACCTTGGATTCCGCCCGCGCCGTGCGAAACGCAATTTCCAGCTCTTCGGCGTTTTTCGCCACCTTCATGCCGCGCCCGCCACCGCCTGCCGTGGCTTTGATAATCACCGGAAAGCCGATCTTTTCGGCCACATCAATGGCCGCCTCATAATCCGGCACGCCACCATCAGACCCCGGCACAACGGGAATCCCCAGTGCTTTTACGGTTTCTTTGGCAGTGATTTTATCGCCCATAATGCGAATATGCTCCGCCGTGGGGCCAATGAAAGTAATGTCATGGTCCTGCAAAGCCTGCGCAAAGGCCGCGTTTTCGGATAGAAAGCCATAGCCCGGATGAACCGCCTGCGCACCGGTAATCTCGCAGGCCGAAATGATTGCAGCCTTCGACAAATAGCTTTCGGATGAAGGTGCTGGCCCAATGCAAACGCTTTCGTCCGCCATCCGCACATGCATGGCGTCTGCGTCTGCCGTGGAATGCACTGCCACCGATTTGATGCCCATTTCCTGACAGGCGCGGATCACCCGAAGTGCGATTTCACCCCGGTTCGCGATCAATATCTTTTCAAACATCTGTGCCTCACTCGATGATCATCAGGGGCGCGCCGTATTCGACCGCGTTGCCATCAGCCACCAAAATGCGCTTCACCGTGCCCGCACGTGGGGCAGGGATGTGGTTCATGGTTTTCATCGCTTCGATGATCACCACAGTTTGCCCTTCGGTCACTGTGGCGCCCACAGTTACAAACGCCGTGGCTCCCGGTTCGGCTGACATGTAAACGGTGCCAACCATCGGCGACGTGACCGCACCCGGATGTTGCGCCGGGTCTTCTGTGGCGGCGGCGGCTGCGGGGGCCAGTGGTGGTGCCACTCCGGCTTGCATCATCATCGGGGCAGGGCTGGCATAACTGGTTGTCACGATATTGGCCTGTTTGACGACGCGCACATCAAGGCTGTCATCGGTGCCATATTCACGCTTTACCGACAGTTCGGTCAGATCATTCTTGTTCAAAAGTTCTGCAAGCGCCTGAATGAAAGCCACATCTGCTTCGCTGGAATGTTTGCTCATGCCGTCCTCGGTTTGGCGATTGTGCCTGTTATGATTTTGTTTTTTGCCCCACCATTGGCGCTGACCGCACCGCAGGCTATCCGCTCTTATACGCGACGGAAGCCGGGCTGAAAAGCAAGACTTGCATGTGAACTGCTACACCTTGCTACCGCAAATGGGTTTTGAATTTCCAACGCCTGAGATTATCGCATGCCACGAAAATTTACCATTTGATAAAAAATTTGAGATGTGTCAGCTTTTAAAGCAAGCCAATGTAACGGAAAAGGGTCACCCCCAATGTCCAACAGCCAGCTGACGCCCGGTGTCGTGCCGGGACGCTTGCCCGCAAAAGCCTATGATGCCAACTTTGCTGACGTGATTGCGCCATATGATCGGCACGAGGCACAGGTTGCATCTGACAGGTGCTATTTCTGCCACGATGCGCCCTGTATTACCGCCTGCCCCACGTCCATCGACATTCCGCTTTTCATCCGGCAAATCGCCACGGGCACCCCCGATGCAGCCGCGAAAACCATCTTCGCGCAGAATATCTTGGGCGGCATGTGCGCCCGCGTTTGCCCCACCGAACAGCTGTGTGAAGAGGCTTGCGTGCGCGAAGCTGCCGAAGGCAAGCCCGTTGAAATTGGTCGCCTGCAGCGGTTTGCCACTGACGGTTTGATGGCAAAAGCAAAACACCCCTTCACTCGCGCGGTCGCCACGGGCAAACGAGTAGCCGTCGTTGGCGCTGGCCCCGCTGGCCTCGCCTGCGCGCACCGCATGGCCCTACTCGGGCATGATGTCGTCATCTACGATGCCCGGCCAAAACCCGGCGGCCTTAATGAATTTGGCATCGCGACCTATAAAACCACCGATGATTTCG
This sequence comes from Pseudorhodobacter sp., assembly GCA_014378345.1. GTDB lineage: Bacteria > Pseudomonadota > Alphaproteobacteria > Rhodobacterales > Rhodobacteraceae > JACMNW01. The sequence continues at coordinate 5,403 of JACMNW010000294.1, forward strand.
CACAGCGTGAAGTGGACTGGTTGCTGAAAATCGGCGGCATCAAAATCGAAACCGGCAAGGCTTTGGGCGGCACGCTTAGCCTTGAAGGCCTTAAATCCAGCTATGACGCCGTGTTTCTGGGCATCGGCCTTGGCGGCGTCAACGCCCTTCGCAGCGATGGCGAAGACAAGGCCAATGTGCTAGACGCCGTTGATTTCATTTCCGATCTTCGTCAATCCACAAATAAATCCCAACTTCCCATCGGCCGCGATGTGGTGGTGATCGGCGGCGGCATGACGGCGGTTGATGCGGCGGTCCAATCCAAATTGCTTGGCGCAGAAAACGTCACCATTGTGTATCGCCGCGATCAAGCCAAGATGAGCGCATCGCCGTATGAGCAAGGCCATGCCACATCTGCCGGCGTCCGCATTATCTGCAATGCCATGCCCGTCGCCGTGCATGGCAATGGCACCGTGCGAGAGGTGGAATTTGCCTATTCGCAGGATACCGACACGGGCCTTAAACCCAGCGCCGAGACGTTTCGCCTGCGCGCCGATCAGGTGTTCAAGGCGATTGGTCAAACCTTGGATGATGCACCGAGTGGGCTGGCACTGGCTGGCGGCAAAATTGCCATCACCGCGGCAGGGCGGACGTCGTTGCCCGGCATCTGGGCGGGCGGTGATTGTGCGTCGGGCGGTAATGATCTGACGGTCACTGCAGTTGCCGAAGGCCGCGATGCCGCAATGGATATTCATGCAAGTTTGATGGGGGCGGTGCGCTGAAGCGCACCCTACGGAGACACGCAAAATGGCAAACCTGACCACAGATTTCATCGGCATCAAATCTCCCAACCCATTCTGGCTGGCCTCCGCACCGCCAACCGACAAGGAATATAACGTACGCCGCGCGTTTAAGGCGGGCTGGGGCGGCGTGGTGTGGAAAACGCTCGGCTCTGAAGGTCCGCCAGTAGTTAACGTAAATGGCCCGCGCTACGGCGCCATCTGGGGTGCCGACCGCCGCCTGTTGGGCCTGATCAATATCGAACTGATCACTGACCGCCCGCTTGACGTGAACCTGCGTGAAATCAAAGCGGTGAAACGCGATTACAAAGATCGCGCCATGATCATCAGCCTGATGGTGCCCTGCGACGAACAGTCGTGGAAAGACATTCTGTTGCATGTCGAGGATACCGAGGCGGACGGGGTAGAGCTGAACTTCGGCTGCCCGCATGGCATGGCCGAACGCGGCATGGGCGGCGCTGTGGGCCAAGTGCCCGAATACATTGAAATGATCACCCGTTGGTGCAAAATGCACACCCGCATGCCAGTGATTGTAAAATTAACCCCCAATATCAGCGATATCCGCAAACCAGCTGAGGCGGCAAAACGCGGCGGCGCAGATGCGGTGTCGCTGATCAACACAATCAATTCGATCACCTCCGTCAACCTCGATAGCTTTGCGCCAGAGCCGATGATCGACGGCAAAGGCACCCATGGCGGTTATTGTGGCCCGGCGGTAAAACCCATCGCGCTGAACATGGTAGCTGAAATTGCCCGTTCGCGTGATACCCACGGTCTGCCCATTTCCGGCATCGGCGGCATCACCACATGGCGCGACGCCGCCGGATTCATGGCGCTTGGCGCAGGCAATGTGCAGGTCTGTACCGCCGTAATGACTTATGGCTTCAAGATTGTGCAGGAAATGATCTCCGGCCTATCCGATTACATGGATGGCAAGGGCATGGCATCGACTGCCGAACTGGTGGGCCGCGCCGTGCCCAACGTCACCGATTGGCAGTATCTAAACCTGAATTACGTGACCAAGGCCCAGATCAGCCAGACCGATTGCATCAAATGTGGCCGCTGCTATGCCGCCTGCGAAGACACCAGCCACCAAGCCATTTCCATGTCCGCCGACCGCGTGTTTGAGGTGATGGAAGACGAATGTGTCGCCTGCAATCTGTGCATCAACGTCTGCCCGGTAGACAATTGCATCACCATGGTGGAAATGCCGAAGGGGGCAGTTGATCCGCGCACGGGTACCAAGGTGGGCGATTATGCCAACTGGACGACGCATCCCAACAACCCGTCGGTGGCGGCGGAATAAAAAAAGCGGCCTCTACAAAGAAGATTTTTCGTACGAAAAATCTTCGAGCCCGAAAAATTTTCGTACGAAAATTTTTCTCGGCCACCGCATTAGCAATGCACTTTCAACTGGCCGTCATTGCAAATGACAATGAACTGATCGCCACACTCGACCAGATGAAAACCACGCCGTCGCACCTCTGCATAAAAAGCGTCGCGGCCGATTTCGTGTTCAACATCTCGCACGGCTCGGCGCACAATACCGCCGCGCGCTGCCGACTTTGCACCAAACAAAGCGGTGCACCAGGATGGGTTTGATACGGGCGGACGGAACATTTGCATGCCCTTGGTTTGCCCGACCTTAATGAACGTCAGGTTAACGCCTCAAATGCTCAGCTGCTGCCCCAGCTCGATCACCCGGTTGGTCGGCAGTCTGTAAAAGCTGGTCGCATCTGCAGCTGATTTGGTCATCGCGACAAACAGCTTTTCTTGCCACAAAGGCAATCCCTGCGCCTTGGAAGACCGATAAGACCGCCGGTTCAGGAAGAATGACGTCGACATGATGTCGAACTTTTCCCCCATCTTGCGCGCCAAGGCCAAAGCTTTGGGCACATTCGGCTCTTCCATATAGCCAAATTCCAGTTCAATCCGGGTGAAGCGATCATTGATTTTATGAATGCTGATCCGGTCCGCATTGGCCACATAGGGCCGGGTCGCCACATTCACCCTTACGATCATGTTATGCTCGTGCAGCACCTGATTGTGCTTGAGGTTATGCATCAAGGCTGCGGGTGCATTATCGGGATCAGAGGTCAGAAAGACTGCCGTTCCCGGCACCACCGTCAAACGTTTACTTTTGGCCAGCATCTCGGACAGCGCCACAATCGTTGTAGCCCCGCGCCGCGACAATATCTGCACATAACTGGTGCCGCGCACCCAGCTCCACATCAGCAAGATCATGGTTCCAGAAATAATCAGCGGCACGTAGCCACCGTGAAGAACCTTGGAAAAGTTGGCCCCTAAAAACAACATCTCCAGCGTCAGGATTGGCACAAGCACCGCGGCAGTGCCCCAGAAAGACCATTTCCAACTGCGGTGAAACACGAAGAACGCAAGGATCGAAGTGATTACCATATCACCACTGACCGCAATGCCGTATGCGCTTGCCAGATTGCTGGATGATCCAAAGATGATCACCAAAACAATCACCCCAACGGCCAAGATCATATTCACCTTTGGCAGATAGATCTGGCCAAACTGGCTTTCCGACGTGTGTTGTATTTCCAACCTAGGCAGCAACCCCATGCGGACGGCCTGTTTCATCATGGAAAACGCGCCCGAAATAACCGCTTGGCTGGCGATTACCGTCGCAAAAGTTGCCAAAATAACCAGCGGAAACAGCAGCCAATCCGGAGCCATCAGGAAGAACGGATTTTTCGCCGCCTCAGGGTGCGATAACACAAGTGCGCCTTGGCCAAGATAGCTTAGCGTCAGCGCGGGAAACACCAAAACGCCCCAAGCGATGCGGATAGGTTTGCGCCCGAAATGCCCCATATCTGCATAAAGTGCCTCGCCGCCCGTCACGGCAAGAAACACCGAGCCAAGTACGATCAGCGATGCAAATCCGTTGTAATACAAAAATCCCACCGCATGCACAGGGTTTAACGCGGCTAAAATAGTTAAATCATCCCCCAAATGCCAAAGGCCCATTACCGCCATTACAAAGAACCAGACGATCATGATCGGGCCAAACAGAATAGATACTGCCGCCGTGCCTTTGCTTTGAAACAAGAACAGTATCACAATAATTGCCAGCGTCACCGGCACCACAAAAGGGGAAAAGGACGGTGCTACCAGAGTCATCCCTTCCACCGCAGACAAAACAGACATCGCAGGCGTAATAATTGCATCGCCGAAGAACAGCGAAATTCCCACCATTCCTATGGCTAACAGCCACGTCGGTCTGCGCCCCAAGGCCTGTTGTACCAACGCGACGAGAGATAAAGTTCCCCCCTCGCCCCGGTTGTCGGCGCGCATCACCAGAATCACGTATTTGATGGTTACCAGCAGGATCAACGTCCAGATCAGCAACGAAATCACGCCGATCACATCGCTGCGTGTCAATCCGTCATCGCTTGCCGCGTGCAAAGATTCGCGCAATGCGTAAAGCGGGCTTGTGCCGATATCGCCGTAAACCACACCGATACAACCCAGCGTCAGCACCCATAATTTCTGGCGCGGATGGCCCTCATGGGTATCGTCTTCTGCAGGATCAGATATTTGCGACGCCATGTTCCGCCCTTTTGATAACTGCGTGCTGATACCCGTGCCACGCACTGGCGGCAAGTCTTCGCTTGCTTTTGATCAAACGAACGCCAACTTGCCAAACAGCTATTCAGGAGCGTTACCTGTTCAATGTGATCAATCTAGCCCGCCAATCAGAAAAACCCACGCGGTATCAGGCGGTTTTCGTAAGCGTCACGTTCTAGGTCTTCGCGAAAGTCCGGGTGGGCCAGCCCGATCAGCGCATGTGCACGCTCTGGCACCGATTTGCCTTTCAGGTTCACCATTCCGTATTCGGTAACGACATACATCATGTCACTGCGCGGCGTGGTTACGATATTGCCTTGCGTCAGGGCAAGTACGATCCGGCTGCGCCGCTCGCCGCGCTTGTCATAGGTGGATGACAAGCAAATGAACGACTTGCCGCCTTTTGACGCATAGGCACCCCGCACAAACTGCAACTGGCCCCCGGTGCCGCTGATATGGCGAAAGCCGTCCGATTCCGACGCAGCTTGCCCCTGCAAATCAATCTGGGTGGTATTGTTGATGGCCACCACACCGTCATTCTGCATCACCATATGGGGCAGGTTGGTATAATCCACCGGGCAGCACAGAAAATCAGGATTGCCATCAACCGCGTCATACATTTTGCGCGATCCCAGCCCAAAGCTGTAGACCACTTTACCTTTGTCCATGGATTTGTGCAGGCCAGTCAGTTTGCCCGCACGGTAAAGATCAATAATCCCGTCGGTCAGCATTTCGGTATGCACACCTAAATCATGCACAGCACTTTCTACCAGCAGGCTACATACGGCATTCGGCATGCCCCCGATGCCAATTTGCAAACAGCTGCCGTCCTCTATCTCGCCGATGATCTGCTGCCCCACGGCGCGGTCCACTGCAGTGGCCTCTGTGGTTGGCAATTCTGCCAACGGATGATCGTCACCCCGGATGATAAAATCCACTTCGCTGACATGCAGATGATTATCCACACCCAGCGCCAAGGGTACCGCCGCTGACGTCTCTACAATCACCATCCGCGCGCGCTCAACAATGGCGCGGTGCCACAAATTGGCCAGCCCCAGATTGAAATTGCCCGCAGCATCCATTGGCCGCGTTTTTATAATAACAATATCGACCGGGTCGATGAAGCGGCGATAATAATCCGGTATTTCGCCCAGGTTCACCGGAATATACCGCGCAATCCCGGCATCATGCTTGCGACGGTCATAGCCAGAAAAGTGCGAGTTCAGCCAGAAAAAGTGTTCGCCCTCAGGGTCTGCTTCCAGCACCGCGCGCGGCCGCGTGGAAAGACAGGCGCGAATTTTGATGTGGTGCAGATCAGCCGCCCGCTTTGCCAGCGCTGCATCAAACATGTCAGGTTGTGCCAGAACCGCGCTAAAATCAAGCCACATGCCGGATTGCACCAGCAGTGCAGCCGCGTCCGCGCTTATTTCACGGGCTGGCTGTGCCGCCCTTCTAAACATATTCATTCGTCCCCCACAGGCAGCATTATCAGCCTTTGACCATCAGCAAAAATCGACAATCTGCCGATAAAAAACTTGCAATTAAGGCGCGAGCTTACACGGCAAGCAGCTTTTTAAACAGCGTTTCGAGATAGGTTTCGGCTTCCACAAACGGGTCATGACCCGGCCCAAGAACGGCGCGCACCTGTACATCGAAATCCGCATAATGCTGCGTCAAGGCCCAGATCGAGAATATCAGATGCACTGGGTGCACCTTCGCAATCCGACCCTGATCCATCCATGCCGTTAAAACCGCCGCTTTTTCGGTAACAAGTGCTTTCAGATCGCCCTCGATCGCGCCACGCATCCGGGGCGCCCCTTGCAGAATTTCATTGGCAAAAAGGCGGCTTTCGCGGGGGTAATCGCGCGACAGATCTAACTTGGCACGGACATAGCCCAAGAGTTCGTCAATCGGGTTGCCTTCGGGGTTCATGCGGCGCAAGGGATCAAGCCAGGTGTCCAACAACTGCGACAGAACCGATGTGTGAATGTCTTCCTTCGACGAAAAATAATACAGCAGATTTGGCTTTGACAAACCCGCCACGTCAGCGATCTGATCCAGCGTCGCCCCCCGGAAGCCGTGGGTTGAAAACACCTCAAGCCCGGCGTCCAGAATGGTTTCGCGGTTTTTCGTCTGAATTCGCGTCCGGGGGCGGGCTGCGGGCATTCATGGTTCCTAAAGCTGCGGCGCGGTCTTTGCTTAGCAGTGCAGCAATTCTGCATAATTTGCAAACAACTGATGGCTTCATGACGAGAGCCAGCCTTGTGATGGCGCTAACGTCTTATGCTTGGGCCGATGATACCCCAAATAACCTTGTTTTACAGATGAAACAGCGCGTTACCCCCCTTGACGCTGGCCCCCATGCGTTTAGCGTTCTGCAATAGAAAATACCGCGGCCCTTGCATTCAAGGCGACCGGGCAGAACCAGAAAGACAGCAAATGGCGCTTGATCGCAAAACTACGCCGAATGACCTGAACGCGTTTTGGATGCCGTTCACTGCGAACCGGCAGTTCAAGAAAGAACCTCGGATGTTCGTGGGTGCAAAAGACATGCATTACACCACGTCTGATGGCCGCCAGGTGCTCGATGGCACGGCAGGTCTGTGGTGCTGTAACGCGGGCCATTGCCGCCCGAAGATCACCGAGGCGATTGCGCGTCAAGCGGCAGAGATGGACTACGCCCCCGCTTTCCAGATGGGCCATCCGGCGGCGTTTGAACTGGCCAATCGCATCATCGACATGGCCCCCAAGGGCATCGAGCACGTGTTTTACACGAACTCAGGGTCCGAATCGGTGGAAACTGCGCTGAAACTCGCCATCGCTTACCACCGCGCCCGGGGCGAAGGTGCGCGCACGCGGCTGATCGGGCGCGAACGCGGCTATCACGGGGTGAATTTTGGCGGCATTTCCGTGGGTGGCATCGTTAACAACCGCAAGGTTTTTGGCACGCTGCTGGCAGGCGTCGATCACCTGCCCCACACGCATTTGCCCGCGCAAAACAGCTATTCTAAGGGCCAGCCAGAACATGGCGCGACCCTCGCCGATGAACTGGAGCGCATTGTTGCGCTGCACTGTGCAGAAACAATTGCTGCAGTGATCGTTGAACCTGTCGCCGGGTCAACGGGCGTTCTTTTGCCGCCAAAAGGCTATCTTGAAAAGTTGCGCGCGATCACCAAAAAGCACGGCATTTTGTTGATTTTCGACGAGGTGATTACCGGCTTTGGTCGTCTCGGCTCCGCCTTTGCCGCGCAGCATTTCGATGTGTTGCCCGATATGATGACCACCGCAAAGGGCCTCACTAACGGCGTCATTCCGATGGGGGCGGTGCTGACGACCGCCAATATTCATGACTGCTTTATGCAAGGCCCGGAAAATATGATCGAGCTGTTTCACGGCTACACCTACTCCGGCAACCCGATTGCCTCGGCGGCGGGGATTGCAACGCTGGAGACCTACCGCGAAGAGGCGCTGTTTGAACGGGCGGCGGACATCGCGCCTTATTGGGAAGCGGCGCTGCATTCCTTGAAAGGTTTGCCGCATGTGATTGATATTCGGAATATGGGTCTGATCGGGGCGGTTGAACTGGAGGGCATTCCGGGGGCCCCGACAAAGCGGGCGTTTGAGGCGTTCTTGCGGGCCTATGATAAGGGGATTTTGATCCGCACGACGGGCGATATTATCGCGATGTCGCCGCCTTTGATAATTTCGAAGGGGGAAATTGATACACTGATCGGGACGCTGGCGGATGTGTTGAAAACGCTGCCGTAACACATGTGGGACGAAATGCAATGCCTTGATACTAAGAGACATTGCGTTTTTCGGTAACTGAATTTTAACTGTTTGAGGCCATGATGCGCCCTGCCTGCACGCCTACCCAGCTTATTGACGATGACCGCGTGCGCGTCACGCGGTTTGACTTTGTTCCGGGGGCAGAGACGGGGTGGCACCGGCATGGCTATGATTATGTCATCACGGCCGTCACAGATTGCCACATGCTGTTGGAAGAACCGGGTGGAAGCAGCAGAAAAGTTCTCGTGCCAGCTGGAACTGCCTATCGCCGTTTGGAAGGCGTCGAGCATAACGTTGTAAATGACGGCGTGGCAGCCATGAGTTTTGTGGAAGTGGAATTGAAATAGCGCGCAGGGCGGGGTAGCCCGCGCGCCATTTTTTCAGGCCAGATTCAACTTTGCAACCTTGTCGGAATAAGATTTTTTCGGATCCATCCCCAACAGCATCTTGATACCGGCCACCAGCGAGTTGCCACTGAGCCAAACCTTGGCGTCGCCGATTTCCATTTTGAGCAGGACCAGGTTCGGATCATCCTTGCCGCCCGGATACCACGCCGCCACGAAGGGATTCCAAAGCCGTTCCAGCACCGCATTGTCGTGGCAAACCGACAGTTCGCCTTCGACAGCAGCAAACAAATCATGACCCTTGGGCACCAATGTAAATTCAGCTTGCGCGGACGAAGTGCCCATTTTTGTATAAAGCGACGAATCTTTGCCGCCAAAAAAGTAAATCGGGCCTGCATCTGCATCGCCATCAATCTGCGCTGTCATCGGGCGAGAGCGGTCGTCAGCCTCGTTGCACAGCACCAACATGACGGTCATGTCAGAGCGCAGCGATTTCCAGAACGCATCTTCGATTTTCTGGGTATCTTTTTGAGTATCGGTCATTTCAAGCCTCATTGTTGGGGATCAATAAGGTAACTTTAAACCGGTCGAGTGGTTCCCTTGGGGGCGTCAAAGGCTGTTCAAAAGCGCCTCCAGGCCGCGCACCACCAGCACATGATCATCGCGCTGCGGCAGGCCGGACACGGTTGCCACCGCCACCATGCCCACACCTTGCACGCAAATCGGCACTGCCCCGCCGTGATCGGCATAATCGGCATTTGACAGCCCGTCATTGGCGAGGGTCGAGCCTTTTTCCCGCATCTGCGTGCCGACCAGAAATGAAGATTTCTGAAACATCAGCGCCACATTGCTTTTGCGCCGCGCCCAAGCATCGTTCAGCGGGGCAGAGTCGGGCAGGGCGACATGGAAAAGCGTGCGATCAGCGGTGCGGATATTGATCACGACCGGCAGATTTTCGGCCTGCGCGAGGCCGACAAGAATTTGGCCAAGGGTAAGGGCCGTCGTCTCGTCGAACTGCGGCAGGATCAGGCGGGCGGCTTCGTCGGTAAGGCTGGTAATGGTCATTTGCGCACCTTTGCTGGTTTAGCCAATCGTAACGTTAACGCTGTTTGCAGGGAAGGGGTTGAGTGGTTGGGAACGGTATGGCATATTATGCCAACATGATTGAGGAGGGCAAGATGGTCACGCGGAATGTGGTTTTGACAGAACAAATGTCGCAGCTTGTTGACGGTTTGGTAGCATCCGGGCGTTATCAGAATGCCAGCGAGGCGATGCGGGCGGGGTTGCATTTGTTAGAACGTCAAGAAGCAGAATTTGCGCCCCTGCGCGAGCGGCTGCATGCCGGGCTGGAGCAGGTGCTTAATCGGCAGTTTGCTGAAGGGTCAGGCGAGGACGCCATGCGCCGCGCCTTTGTGCAGGGGCGTAAGCCCTAGTGTCAGGGAAACGTTGGCAGCTTACTTCACAGGCCTATGACAGTATGGTTGAAATCGCGGTCTGGACGAAAGACCATTTCGGCGATCATCAGGCCGATGCCTATCCGGAAGTTTTGATCGCACAGTGCAAAGCGGTAGCGGGTGGCACAGCGCAGGTACAAAGCTGTGGTCTGTTAATCGGCGCGGATTTGCAGGATGATTTGCGGTTTACCCGCGCGGGGCAGCACTATGTTGTATTTGTTGAAACGGCGGCGTGGGTAAGCATCGTTGACTTCGTGCATCAGCGGGAAGATTTGGCGGGCAAGGTGCGGGGTCTGGAGCCGAGGCGATAGGCTTACCCCGCCCCGATTCCGCGCAAGATAACGGCCTTTACGCTTTCCTTCGCCTCGCGCCACTGTTGGTCAGTCAGCGGCCCACCGTCGTTCAGCGTTTCGATCTGGTGGCCGAAATCGGCGTAGTGCTGCGTGGTGGCCCAGAGCATATACAACAGATGGCGCGGGTTGACCGGGGCCATTTTGCCGCTGTCGATCCACGTCTGGATTACCGCGATGCGGCCATCGGTCCAGTCGCGCAGGGTGGTTTCCAGATAATCCTGGATCACCGGCGCGCCGTGCATCACCTCGGACGCCCAGACTTTGGAGCCATCGGGGTGGCGGCGCGAGATTTCCATTTTCGCGTCGATATAGGCGCCGATGCCGTCGACCGGGCCCTTTGCGTTGTCAAAGCAGGCGGCGGCGTTCAGCCAGATCTCGAAGATATCTTGGACGACGCGGCGATACAGGGCTTCCTTGGTGGGAAAGTAATAATGCAGGTTGGCTTTGGGCAGGCCAGCAAGGTCAGCGATCAGCTGCATGGTGGCACCGCCGAAGCCCGCCTCGGCGAAGACTTTTTCGGCAGCGCGTCGGATGAGGCTTTCGTTTTCCCGCCTGATATCGGTGCGTTTGCCGGGTTTGAGGCGGGTTATTTGGGCAGTTCTCGGCATTGATGTGCCTTAGATTTTCGTTGACCGGATGGTCAGGTTGTGGTGCGCTGTTGTCTGACCATACGGTCAGGAAATGAGTCGCGGCAAGGGGCATGAAGACCCCGGCGAAGGGGGGATTGCGATGTCAGTACCGGGTGCAAATTTGCGGATCAATTCGGCGCGGCTGTGGGACAGTCTGATGGAGATGGCGCAAATCGGGCCGGGGATTGCGGGTGGTAATAATCGGCAGACCTTGACGGATGCGGATTCTGAGGGCCGGCATTTGTTCGCGCGCTGGTGCGAAGCGGCGGGGTGTTCCATGGGCGTCGATACCATGGGCAATATGTTTGCCACGCGGGCGGGGGAAGAAGACCTGGCCCCGGTCTATATGGGCTCGCATCTGGATACCCAGCCGACGGGCGGCAAATACGATGGGGTATTGGGCGTACTGGGCGGGCTGGAGGTGATCCGGTCGATGAACGATGCCGGGATCAGGACGCGGCATCCGGTTGTGGTAACCAACTGGACCAACGAGGAAGGCGCGCGGTTTGCGCCTGCCATGCTGGCGTCGGGCGTGTTCGCGGGGGTGCACACGCAGGATTATGCGTACGGGCGGGTGGATGGCGCGGGGTTGCGGTTTGGCGATGAGCTGGCGCGGATCGGCTGGGTTGGGGTGGAAGCTGTGGGGGCGCGGCGGATCCACGCGATGTTGGAGCTGCACATCGAGCAGGGGCCGATATTGGAGGCTGAGGGCTGTGCCATTGGCGTGGTGACGCACGGGCAGGGGCTTTGGTGGCTGGAGGTGACGTTGACCGGAGTCGATGCGCATACCGGGTCTACGCCGATGTCGATGCGGTCGAACGCGGGCTTGGGGATGGCGCGGGTGGTGGAGCGGGTGCATCAGATCGCCATGGGGCATCAGCCCGGCGCGGTGGGGACGGTGGGGCAAATGAACGTGTTCCCGAATTCGCGGAACGTCATTCCGGGGCGCGTGGTGTTTACGGTGGATATAAGGTCGCCCAATCAGGGGAAACTTGATGCGATGCGCGGGGAAGTGGAGCGGGGGGTGGCGGCGGTGGCTGGGGAATTGGGGCTGGGGTTCGAGATTGAAGTTGTGGGGCACTTCGACCCGGTGACGTTTGATCCGGGGCTGGTGTCGGTGGTGCGGGGTGCTGCGGAGC
>JACMNW010000295.1 GCA_014378345.1 Pseudorhodobacter sp.
CCGCCACAAACGCGGCCAGATCAAGCCCCATCCCCTCAGCCTCCAACGCCCGCAACGCCGCAATTGATGTCGCCATCAACGCAGGCTGGGCGTTCTGCGTCAGGGTCAACTCCTCAATCGTGCCCTCCCATATCAGCGAGGACAGCGGTTCGCCCAAGGCATCGTCCACCTCATCAAATACCGCCCGCGCGGCGGGGTAAGCTTCGGTTAGTGCCCGCCCCATACCGATGGTCTGGGCACCTTGGCCCGGAAATACAAATGCGCGGCTCATGGTTCCCCCCGTTTATGACACCCTCCGCAATAGCGCGCGGGCGTGCCCCGCGCAATCACCCCTTCCACTGGTCCGCGCGCGGGGTTGGGCGGGGGGTTGGGCGCGGGGGCCAATCAAGCCCCCAAGACCAAGTGGCGCACCCGCAAAACGGGTCTGCATTGCATGCCTGCACGACGCCGATTAGGATACGAACATTATAGCAACATTGGTCTGAACGGAAAGATCAGATGCACAACGTCCTTGACCCGCAGTATATCTACCGCACCAAAGACGCCGCCCTCGGCCCGGCCATTCGTTCCGGCGCGGCCTGATGAAATAGTACCCCTTGATGAGCCCGCCAACCGCATCACCACAGAAACACGCGCGCTTGCCCGCGCCGCCCTGTACTATTTCGGAACAAACCCGACCGTTGATCCCGCAGGCTTTGCTATTCTGCACAATGCAGCCCCCCTTTGCCTTCCTGCTGATCGCCACATGGCGCGGCAATAACGAACTTTGGCAATCCGTCCAATACATCGGCGCGCCCCTGACCGCCTTTGCCCCCTAACCTCCCGCCTAGCCTGCACCTGCATTCCTGCGCCCCACCTTTCGCGTGTGGGAACTGGGCATCGCAGCACACGAGGGGCAAACTTTGCAACGCTATCCTACCTCTGCCCGCACCGCCGCCAGCTTCGAGCAAGGGCAATCAGACGTCTTCCACGGCACAGTCTAGCAGCGCACCCTCAACTTTCATTTTGGCAAAAATATCCTCGGGGGTGAGGCGCGCCAGCGACGAGGGGGCAGAAGGCCCCCTGTTTTCTTTCAGAAAACGATCCCTACCATCCCAAAATCAGATTAACAAAAAATCCATATTGCCTATATTTCAATCCCTTACTGCCCATACCACGGATGTGACCTGCCCCCCTTGCACAATTCCCCAACCCATCGTATCACCCCACATCCCGCCGCACCCCTTCAAACCGGTGCAGTCTCTCGTGATCGATCCGCGGCGGGATCCGTTCGATCTATGAAATGCACATCACAGAACTGGAGTTTGCATGCCCCTATATGAGCATGTTTTTATCGCGCGTCAGGACTTGTCCAATACGCAAGCCGAAGGCCTTATCGAACATTTCTCGACCGTCCTCGCGGACAACGGCGGCAAAGTCGTAGAACACGAATACTGGGGCGTCAAAACGATGGCCTACAAGATCAACAAAAACCGCAAGGGCCACTTTGCCTTTCTGAAAACCGACGCGCCTTCAGCCGCGGTTCAGGAAATGGAACGCCTGATGCGTTTGCATGATGATGTGATGCGTATCCTGACCATAAAGGTCGATGCACATGTCGAAGGGCCGTCGGTCCAGATGCAGAAACGCGATGACCGCGAACGTGGCGATCGTCCGGATTCGGGTTTTGGTGGCGAACGCCGCGAACGCCCCTCGTTCGGTGACCGGCCAGATCGCGGCGGCGACCGTGGCGACCGTGGTGGTGACCGCGGCGGCTTCGGTGGCGCACCGCGTCGTTGATCAGATAGGAAAGGACCAGCCAAATGGCAAACAAACCGTTTTTCCGCCGCCGCAAAGTCTGCCCCTTCTCGGGCGACAATGCTCCGGCAATCGACTACAAAGACACCCGCACCCTTCAGCGCTACATATCCGAGCGTGGCAAGATCGTGCCGTCCCGTATTACCGCAGTCTCGGCCAAAAAGCAGCGTGAACTGGCAACCGCCATCAAACGTGCCCGCTTTCTTGCCCTGCTGCCCTATGCCGTGAAATAAGGGGAACAACCATGCAAGTGATCCTCCTTCAACGCGTAGCCAAACTTGGCCAAATGGGCGATGTCGTCAAAGTTAAAGACGGCTACGGTCGCAACTTCCTGCTGCCGCAAGGCAAGGCTCTGCGCGCAAGCGCCTCCAACATCGCCTCGTTCTCAGCCAAGAAAGTGCAACTTGAAGCCACCAACCTGGAAACCCGGACCGAGGCTCAGGCCTTTGCCGATACCCTGAATGGTCAGGCTTTCGTCGTGATCCGGTCCGCATCGGATTCGGGCGCGCTTTACGGTTCCGTTACCACGCGCGACGCGGCCGATGCTGCAACTGCTGGTGGTTTCACCGTTGACCGAAACCAAGTTGTGCTGGACCGTCCTATCAAGGATCTTGGTCTGCATTCCGTGACCGTGGTTCTGCACCCCGAAGTATCGGCCAAAATCACCATGAACGTTGCGCGTTCGCCTGAAGAAGCCGAACTTCAAGCCGCTGGCAAATCCATCCAGGAATTGGCAGCCGAAGCCGAAGCTGAAGCTGAATTTGATATGGCTGAACTCTTTGACGAAATGGGCGCCGCCCAAGAAGGCGCCGACCTCGGCCGCGACTGATCTATCATCAAACAAATAAAACCGCGCGAGGGCAACCTCGCGCGGTTTTATTATTTGCGCGCAGACTTCGACATGTCATGTCGGTTTCCACCAAGCGCAGCGCAGTCCTTCGCGTCTAGCCTGCGGCATGATCAGCACCGCCCCCCCGATACCCATGTCACGCAACTCCGCAGGCATCCTTTTCCTGATCGCCGGTATCGCAGTCTTTGCAGTACAAGACCTGATCCTGAAACTGCTCAGCGGTACCTATCCGCTACATCAGGCCATGGTCATGCGCAGTCTTACGGCCGTTCCATTCCTGCTCATCTTGGTCAAACTCAACGGCGGACTATCAACCCTTATCACCCCCGGATTGCCCCGGATGATCGGGCGGGGAATTACTATGTTCACCGCCTACACCTCTTACTATCTGGCCCTTGCTGCCCTACCGTTGGCCACCACAGTTGCCCTCTATTTCGCGGCCCCTCTGTTCATTACCCTGCTATCCGTGCTGATCCTGAATGAAAAAGTCAGTATCCTACGCTGGCTGGCCGTGGGCACGGGCTTTGCAGGCGTCATCATCATGGTCCGCCCGGGCAGTGACCTGTTTGATTGGGCCGCCCCATTGGCCGTGGTTTCCGGCCTGACCTACGGCGTGTCAATGGTGTCCGCCCGCCGCATGGGCAGCCATGAGACTGCCGCCGCGCTCGCCTTTTGGGGCAATGCCGTATTCCTCGTTTGCGCACTAATTCTTTCTGCTATTTTCGGCAGTGGCGAATTCGCAGGCGCTGGCCACAAAAGCGTGGCTTTTATGACGCGGGGCTGGGTGTGGCCTACCGGGTTCGATACCTTGTTAATGATGGCTTGCGGGGTGATCGCAGCTGCCGGCCTAACCCTGCTTACCCAAGCCTACCGGATTGCCCAATCCAACGTCGTGGCCCCCTTTGAATACACCGCCTTAATCTGGGGCGTGCTTTATGGCTGGGTTTTCTGGTCGGATTGGCCAGACGCTACGGGTTGGATCGGCATCGCGATCATCGTTGGTGCAGGGTTATTCGTCATTTGGCTTGAAAGGGTGGAAGCCTACACGTCGCGGCAGTAACCATCGTTCCACTTTGCAATGCGACATTGCTTTTCGAACCCAACCTTTGCTTTTGCGTCCGCTGCACCGACGGTCTGCAGCATTTGAACGGAGGCCCTAATTTTGCCTGATAAGCCCGCGATACCGTCGGGCAATTGCTATTGATGGACGGCCATTCATGCTGTTGAAACTTGTCCTTTCGTTAGTCTCTTTTGCTGCACTTCGGTTCGTTATGTATTCCCATAATCCCGACCTCGTCGAATTGCGCGCACAGCTTTATGTGATCTTGCTCGAACGTGTGGCATCTAACAAAGCAGCCCCGGCTCCCGATCAAACAAATCTGGAAAAGCTCCATGCGCGCGTTGCCGCAGAGGCAAACCCATGTGGACAGGTCGTCTGTCCGGATGAAGGCCCAACGGCAAATCAGATCAGATCAAATCTTGCAGCCACACCAGACAAACCAAGCAATTTTAATCCAAAATTTGTGTCGGTGACGCCTAAAAACTGATCCAATTGCTGAATAGTTTATGACAAAGGCCGCATTTGTTTCCAAATGCGGCCCAAAACCTACCCAGTGGGAAAGGCTTTACATTTCGTCCAGCGCTTCGATCGCCTTTTGCAAATTCTCTTTGCTGACAACTTTATCGGTTACTTCAGCGCCCGCCACGATGAAATCAACAACCTTGTCTTCAAAAATCGGCGCGCGCAACTGCTGCTGCATCTGCGGATTTTTCTGCACAAAATCGAAATACGCCCGCTCTTGCCCTGGGTATTGACGCGCTTGCGCCAACACGGCTTGGGTCATTTCAGCGTCGGTCACTGTGACTTCAGCCTTGCGACCAATTTCAGCCAACAACAGCCCAAGACGCACGCGGCGGATCGCCAGCGTTTTATGCTCTTCAGTCGTTTCTACCGACCCGTGGTTGTGATCGTGCACTTCGGGGTTTTCTTCATGCCACAACTGGTGCGCAATTTGGGCAGCTTCTGCGTCCACCAAAGATGCGGGCAGATCAAACTTTACCATCGCGTCCAACTGGTCCAATAACGACCGCTTCATCACCGCGCGGGCGGCCCCTTTGTATTCCGTC
Organism: Pseudorhodobacter sp.; assembly: GCA_014378345.1. Taxonomy (GTDB): domain Bacteria; phylum Pseudomonadota; class Alphaproteobacteria; order Rhodobacterales; family Rhodobacteraceae; genus JACMNW01. The sequence continues at coordinate 4,775 of JACMNW010000295.1, forward strand.
TCCAGCCGTTCTGCGATCTGGCCCTTCAAGGCTGCCAGATCTTCGGCGCCGTATTTCTTGGCCAATTCATCATCAATCTCGGCCTCTTTCGGGCCTTTCACAGCTTTAACAGTGCAGGCGAATACCGCAGCCTTGCCAGCCAAGTTCTTAGCGCCGTATTCCGCCGGGAAATCCACATTCACCGTCACTTCGTCGCCAGCCTTTGCCCCGACAAGCTGCCCCTCAAAACCGGGGATGAACGAATTTGACCCCAGAACCAGCGGGTAATCTTCCGCCGTGCCACCATCAAACAATTCGCCGTCAACCGATCCTTTGAAGTCGATCACGATCTGGTCGCCGTCCTTGGCTTTTGATCCTTTCTTGCGGTCTTCAAAAGACTGCGACGATGTGGCCAAATTCTTCAGAGCCTCACCAACGGCCGCGTCCTCGGCTTTCACCGACAAACGGTCCAGCTTAACCTTGCTGCTATCAAAGTCAGGGATAGGTGGCAGGGCTTCATAGGTCATCTCGACCACAACATCCTGCCCCTCAGCCCACGATTCGCCGCCCTGCATTTTTACATCAGGCTGCATTGCCGGGCGGTCGCCCGTCGCCTCAAAATGGCCCTTCATAGCACCGTCGATGGCATCTTGCATCGCATCGCCCATCAGGCGCGGCGCATGTTGCTTTTTCAGCATCGCCATCGGGACTTTGCCCTTACGAAAGCCCTTCATTTCGATCTCTGGCTGCGCCTCGACCAGCTTTTCCATAACTTTGGCATCCAATTCAGCCGCCGTCAGGGTGATCGTGTAGGCGCGCTTCAGGCCTTCATTCAGGGTCTCAGTAACCTGCATCTCGTCGTCCTCTATGTTACTTGGTGCGGGTAGAGGGACTTGAACCCCCACGCCTCGCGGCGCCAGAACCTAAATCTGGTGCGTCTGCCAATTTCGCCATACCCGCGTGACCTCCAAAACGACAGGCCAGCTTTTCAGCACGGCTCACCACTTTGGAAATTCGCGCCCTTCTAACAAGCTTGGCGGCAGGATGCGAGAGGAAAAATCGCCCGCAAAATATCACTTGCGCTCCGCATTGCTGCCGCAATCTGGCGTGCATGTCAGGCATATCAAGCCCAGAGGCAAAACCGATGTCCAGCGTACACCGTACCCAATTCTCAGATATGTCACCCGCCGTGCAAAAGACTGCTGGCTTGGTTGCAGGCACCCGCGTGATGACCGCGGATGGCGAGTTGCCCGTTGAATACCTGTCCCCCGGCGACCGCATTGCTACCCGCGCCGGTACCCGGATTTTAGAGGCTGTTGCCATTCGGGTGGACCGCGATGTCCAGATGGTGCGTATCAAGGCAAGCTCGTTAGGTTTTGATCGCCCTAGTGAAGAGACGTTGCTGCCGTTGCATCAGTTGATTTTGATCCGCGATTGGCGCGCCCAAGCACTTTACGGGGCGCCGCAGGCTTTGGTTGCAGCGGGTCGTCTGGCCGACGGCGACTATATGTCAATTGAAACGGTCGCTATCGCCCGCGTGTTCACGTTGCAATTTGCAGATGACGTCGTTATCTATGCCGACGGCCTGGAGATTGCTTGCATGCGTGAGACCGTTACCGCCTGATAGCAAACTTCCGATTTCTGCGCAGAATTTGGCGCGCCCTAAAGCCCCAAGGCGCGAAACACCTTTGGCAGCTCCTCCGCCAAATCCTCGGCAGTCAACCCCGGCCCGAAACTGCGCGCGCATTCCACATGCAACCAAGCCGCCGTTTCCGCCGCTTGCATGGGGGCAAAACCGCGTGCCAGCAACCCGGCGATGAACCCTGCCAACACATCGCCTGATCCCGCCGTGGCAAGCCACGGGGCCGCGCGGTCGTAATGGGCGGAGTTGATGGAACAGCGCCCGGACGGGTCGGCAATCACGGTATCAGGGCCTTTGAACAGCACCACACAGCCTGCGCGCGCGGCAGCCTCACGGGTAGCATCGACCTTGGAATAGGCTGGGCCTGTGGTCGCGGGCGCGTTGAGTTTTGCCGCGATGTCGGGGAACAGGCGAGCAAATTCCCCGGCATGGGGGGTGAGGATGCAGTTGGGGTGCAGGGCCGCGAACAGGTCGGGGTGGCGCGACAGGATGGTCAGGCCGTCGGCGTCAAAGACGGTAGGGCAATTGTCTTGAGTGTCCGCGCTTTTCATCAAGACCCCCTGCCCCAACCCCTCCCCGC
>JACMNW010000296.1 GCA_014378345.1 Pseudorhodobacter sp.
AATTCGCAATCGTCGGGCCAAAGATGCTGGCATTTGGCCTTATCATGCCGATGGTCAACGGCGTGATCGACACCGGTCTGGCAACTTTCGCAGGCTTGCCGCGCGGATCGGCCTTTGCCCGTGGCGCAGGCGCCGCCTCCGCATCCTAATCGATGCGCACGCTGCCGTTCTGGCCACTTTCCCGCATGCCAACCCATTGATGAACCTTACAACATTATTGGAGATCACGTTCCCCTTTATGTTGATCCTCGGCATCCCGGCGGTGTATAAGATGGCCTTGTTCTGGCAGTCCCTGCTTCAGGCATAAACCTCGGCCCAGCGCGCGATCAACTGCCCTTGCAGTCTGCGCGCGCGCTTGGTCCAGGCCTCGCCACCCTCCGGCTGTTCGCGCTCGCTCTCCGCCAACCTATCCCGCCGGGCAGTATCCGCTGCGAAAATCGCAAAGACTAATTCTGGCCCTTTCGGCGGCATAATATACCCCGCCAACCCCGATACAAAATTCAACGTCCCACTTTTCGCGCGCACGCGCACCGGGCTATCCTTGATGTCGCGCCCCTTGGCATCTCGCATGCCAATGTCGCGCAATATACTGGGCAGTATCTGCCCAGCCTCTGTCCCGCGCGCCTTAATAAGCGTCTTCACCATATCCCCGGCAGATATGCGCGTGGCACCACCTAGCCCGGAATGGTTTACGAAACCCGCGGCTATTCCAAATGTCTTCTGCGCCCAGTCCGTCATGCTTTGCCCAGATGCCGCCAACCCCTGCGCGCGTGTAGACGTAAGCCCCATCACCTCCGCTGTCAGATTGGTCGAGAACCGCAGCATATCGCGCAACACAATGTCCAGCCCATCACTGCGGTTGTCCACCAACACGGCCCCATTTGGGCGAACCGCGGTTACCGCGGCCTCTGGCATCGAAATCCCTTGCGCCACACATAATGTGCGAAACACCTCACCCGCATATTCCGCCGGATGCCGCACGGGCAGCCACCGACTGCCGCCCTTGCCAAGCGCCGTTGACGCGACGGTCCACCGATCCACCCCGTCGCCTGATTGATAAGTAAATAACGGGCTTTCCCGCTGCGCGATTTTCATCCGCGCCATTTCGACCAGCGGCAAAAACCGCTCGCCCCGCGCGTCCATCGTCACGCTATAGTTGCCCGCAACCCGCTTCCATTCAAAGTTCACCCGGTTGAAATTCAGGTTCACCCCGCCAATCGCCGGATTATAGCCCACGTAATCCGGCTGATCCGTCGATATCTCCGGTATCGCAGGCAAGGCCCCTGCATAGATCAAATATCGCCCCGCCACAGACCGCACGCCCGCCGCCGCCAACCTGGCTGCCATATCGCCCAACTGATCAGTTGAAAGTGTCGGGTCACCAGACCCTACCAACACCAGATCCCCCTCAATCTGCCCGCCATTCACAGGCCCCGTGGCAATTACCTGTGTCGAAAACCGATGTGTCACTCCCAGCTTTTCCAATGCAAACAGCGAAGTCATCGCCTTGGCAACACTGGCAGGCGGCTGCGGCAGATCGGGGCTTACTGCTTCTAGCACCCGCCCGGTTGCCACATCGGCCACCACATAACCCAGCGTGCCCCCCAGCTTTGCGGCCTGAATTAGCCCATCCGCGCCCGGAACCTCGGGAACCACAATTAACCCGCGCCGCTTTGGCCGGATAGACGTCAGCGGGGCCTCGGCCCAAACCGGGGTCGAAGCTGCTGCGAGCATCCCGCCCAAAACCCACCGCCGCGAAACCTGATCTTTATCCAATGTCATGCCCGAAACCCGTGTCGATTACCCAACATTCACGCCTTCCAGTCCCCACGCGCCCTGATCTCGCTTGAAGACAAATCCACCAGTGGCACATTCACAAAACACCACGCCGGGGCGCGGCGCACCCCCAACCCCTCACCCCGCGCCACGCGGTCCACCCGACACGCCCGCGCCGCACCGGACAGTCGCGCCACCACACCTGCCCCCGGCCGCGCCAGCACCCCCATCGGCACCCGGCGCAGAATATCGCGCCAATGATCCCACTTGTGAAACTGCACCAGATTGTCAGCACCCATTAACCACACAAATCGCACACCCGGATACATCGCCTGCAACCGCGCAATCGTAGCGGCAGTATACCGCGTGCCCAACCGCGCCTCCAAATCGGTAATCACCACCCGCGGATCGTCCATCACCGCCCGCGCCCGCGCCAAACGGTCCGCGATAGGTGCCGGTTGCCGCGCCTTCAACGGGTTCCCCGGCGTCACCAACCACCACACGCGGTCCAGCCCCATTCGCTTGATCGCCTCTCGCGTGATGTGCACATGGCCCGCATGGGCGGGGTCAAATGACCCGCCGAGAAGGCCGATCACCATGCCCCGTGTTGCTCTTGGAAAGCCTTGCCGCAAACTCACCCCCTATTTCGCCGCGACGCTGCCCCGCCCGCGTTGCCCTTGTCCACAACAATCGCTACATACCCACGCAACAACGCACCCGAGGATCACATCATGGCCAGCAATCAATATGTCTACCACATGGAAGGCGTCTCAAAGACCTATCCCGGCGGCAAGAAATGCTTCGAGAATATCCACCTGAACTTCCTGCCCGGCGTCAAGATCGGCGTTGTCGGCATCAACGGCTCGGGCAAATCTTCCCTGCTGCGCATCATGGCCGGAATTGATACCGATTTTAAGGGTGAGGCTTGGGCCGCCAAAGGCTCCAAGGTGGGCTACCTGTCGCAAGAGCCCTATCTTGATCCCACGCTGGACGTGAAGGGCAACGTCATGCTCGGCGTGGCCAAACAAACCGCCATCCTTGAGCGGTACAACGAACTTGCGATGAATTACACCGACGAGACGGCCGATGAAATGGCCGCCCTGCAAGACCAGATCGACGCGGGCAACCTGTGGGAGCTTGAAGCCGCCGTCGGTGTCGCGATGGACGCCCTTCGTTGCCCCCCGGATGATGCCGATGTGGAAACCCTGTCGGGGGGTGAACGCCGCCGCGTAGCGCTGTGCAAACTGCTGCTCGAAGCACCTGATATGTTGCTGCTTGACGAACCGACCAACCACCTTGACGCCGAATCCATCGCCTGGCTGCAAAAGCACCTGATGGCCTACAAAGGCACCATCCTGATCGTCACCCACGATCGCTACTTCCTTGATGATATCACCTCGTGGATTCTGGAACTCGACCGTGGCCGCGGCATTCCCTATGAGGGCAACTATACCGCGTGGCTGGAACAAAAAGCCAAACGCATGATGCAGGAAGCCCGCGAAGATAAATCCAAGCAGAAGGTTCTGGAAAAAGAACTGGAATGGATCCGCTCCGGTGCCAAAGCCCGGCAAGCCAAATCCAAGGCGCGGATTTCCAAATACAATGAAATGGCGGGCCAGACGGTGTTGGAACGCGCAGGCGTCAGCCAGATCGTCATCCCCAACGGCGAGCGTCTGGGCTCCAAAGTCATCGAAATCGTCGGCCTGAAAAAACACATGGGCGACAAGCTGTTGATCGAGGATCTGACCTTCACCATCCCCCCCGGCGCCATCGTCGGCGTCATCGGCCCCAACGGTGCGGGCAAATCCACCCTGTTCCGCATGATAACCGGGGCCGAACAGCCCGATGAGGGCAGCATTACCCTCGGCAACACCGTGCAACTGTCCTACGTCGACCAGAGCCGGGACGCGCTGGACCCCAGCAAAACCGCATGGGAAGAAATCTCCGGCGGGGCCGAAGTCATCCACCTTGGCGATCTCGAAATGAACTCCCGCGTCTACGCCGGGGCCTTCAACTTCAAAGGCACCGACCAGCAGAAAAAAGTCGGCCTGCTATCCGGCGGCGAGCGCAACCGCGTCCACATGGCGAAACTCCTGCGCTCCGGCGGCAACGTGCTGCTGCTGGATGAGCCGACCAACGACCTCGACGTCGAAACCCTGCAAGCCCTCGAATCCGCCATCGAAGACTTCGCCGGCTGCGCCGAGATCATCAGCCACGACCGGTATTTTCTGGACCGCCTGTGTACGCATATCCTCGCGTTCGAGGGCGACGCCCATGT
>JACMNW010000297.1 GCA_014378345.1 Pseudorhodobacter sp.
AAGCGTCATACAGATCCGTAAAAAACGTATCGAACGCATCAAGTGCGCGGATCGACAGCGTCTCCGCCGCCTTCCTGCCCTTGCCCGACCGAGGTGATGGCGGCACCTGCAAGGTCTTGCCACTATCGTCGATCAGGAAAAATTCCAGCTCAATCGCACAAACAGGCGTCAACCCCTTGGCCTTGTACCGGTCCACCACCGCCCTCAACGCATGGCGCGGATCGCCTTCATACGGCGTGCCGTTTTCGCGGAACATCCAAATCGGCAGCAGCGCTGTCGGGGCCTCCAGCCACGGCATCGGCATAAAACCACGCTCGGTGGGCATCAAAAGCCCGTCGGCATCGCCCTGCTCAAACACCAGATGGCTGTCATCAATGTCTTCGCCCCAGATATCAAGGTTCAGAACCGAAAACGGAAACCGCGTTCCGTCCTTCACAACCTTATCGGCAAAGCGTGCCGGAATCCGCTTGCCGCGCGCTTGCCCGTTCAAATCGGCCGCAGCCACACGGATCGTGCGCACTTCTGGGTGCTTTCGTAACCAGTCTTTCATCATCTCACATGAAGGCCAGTGGCACAGTGACCACCGCAACGCCAAACCCGGGCCAAAGGCCGATCTGGCGGGGTGGGGACCATGCCCTTGGTCCCTTTCTCCCGTTATGGTCAAACTCGGGTCTGGCACACTTTTGTTGGCCCCGGACGAAGGTCCGGCGAATTTGATCAAATTAAGGATAGCCCCTGCAGGACTGTCTGCGCAAGCAAATTCTGGCACAAGACCACTTAACGAGGGGTCGAAAGCGTTGTTCTTGCGACTTAGCGCGTCATGCCATCGGCGGGGCGGGCGTCGGCACCGCCAAATAGGCCACTGCCGGCACATACAAAATCCTCTTGATCCCCAGCGTATCGCGATCCTTTGCATCCAGCCCCGCAATCGCCGCCGCAACCGCATCAAACACCAACCGATGCTCGGCCCCCAAGGCCGTGATATAGGGCAGGCACGGCGTAGGCTCAGTCCGGCCCACCACCCGCAAACCCGCCATGGCCGCATCATTACGCTGCAACAATGCCCACGTCATTGCATCTATCGCCGCAATATCCGCCCGGCCCTGCAACACTGCCGCCGCCGACAGCGCATGGCCTCCGGTTTTCACTGAGGCATTAAACCGAAAGCCCATCCCTGCTGCATGGGTCTGCGGGGCAGCCCAACCTGACTGCGACATCGCCTCATTATAGCCAAACCGCGCGTCACTGAATGCCAGCACCCCGTCGCGTGCATCATCGCTGCGTGCTACGAAAACAGATTGGTAATACCCCGGCGGGCAGCCGTCCAACCCAAAATCCGGTGTCCCGATCAGTGTCACTTTCCCCTGCAACACCGCCCTGAACGGATAGCCACAGGTTTGCGACAGCACCAGATCGGCGCGCCGCCAATGCGCCATGAAATCCGGCATCCCCCGCGTCAGCGCGTCGGGTGCCGCAACACCAACCCGCCGCAGCCCGTCCCGTATCAACCCCCAATACCGATCATTCGCCGCCCGGCAATCGGGCAAGTCGTACATCGGCAGCGATGCAATCACGGCCGCGCCTCGGCCCGCCTGCGCGCCATCGCC
>JACMNW010000298.1 GCA_014378345.1 Pseudorhodobacter sp.
ATCCGGCTCACAAGACCGCAACGTTCCGCCTCAGCCGCCTCCATGAATCGCCCCGTCAAATGCATATCCATGGATTTGGACTTGCCAACAAAGCGGGTCAGGCGCTGAGTCCCGCCCATGCCTGCAACGATACCAAGATTAATCTCGGGCTGGCCGAATTTGGCGGAATCGGACGCAATGATGAAATCACACATCATCGCAAGTTCACAGCCGCCGCCCAAGGCAAAACCGGACACTGCGGCGATGATAGGCTTGCGGATGCGAAGGATTGCCTCAATCTCTGGACCAAAAAGATCATCAATGAAGACATCGGCGAAGGTTTTTTCGGCCATTTCGCGCACGTCGGCCCCAGCAGCAAAGGCTTTATCCGAACCTGTCAGAACAATACAGCGGACCTGATCATCGCCGTCTGCGGCGGTCATAACCGCTGCAAGTTCAGCCATCAAAATAGAGTTGAGTGCATTTAGCGCCTCGGGGCGGTTCAGGCGAATGAGGGCCACATTATTGGCGATCTCGACGATCAAGGTTTTATAGTTCATTCGCTGATCCCCCTTCGATTCTCATCGCCTGATCTAACAGGCATCGAGCGTTGATCAAGCTATCTCTGGCAGGTTGGGCAATAGAAAGATGACCTGCCAGATTGCGAAATGCGCGTGATTGTAGACGTGCAGCCGGTGGCGACACATGGCATGCCTTCACGGCCATACACTTTGAAGGAATGCTGGAAGTAGCCTAATTCACCATCAGCTTGGCGGTAGTCGCGCAGGGATGACCCACCCGCTTCTATCGCCTCTGCCAAGACATCGCGGATGATGGGCACGAGGCCCGCCACACGGATAGCGGCGATCTGGCCCGCTTTGCGCGCGGGGTTGATACGGGCACGAAACAGCACTTCGCAGACATAGATATTGCCAAGTCCCGCGATAACACCCTGATCCAGCAGCGCCGATTTAATCGGTGTGTTGCGGTCTTTCAGACGTTCAATCAGATACGGGCCGGAAAAAGCATTGCCCAGCGGTTCAGGCCCAAGGCTGCGCAGCAGCATGTGCGTTTCGGCTGCGTCAGTTGCGATCAGGTCCATTGACCCAAAACGCCGAGCGTCGTTGAAGGTAACCCGGGCGCCACCTTCCATATCCAGCACCACGTGATCATGCTTGGCGGGCGCCGGGTGTGCATAATGAAACTCTCCCAATATCGCGCCGGAAATCAGCATTCTGCCAGACATCCCAAGATGAATGATCAGGGTTTCACCAGACTCCAGATCGGCCAGAATGTATTTTGACCGTCTGCGAAGTGCCAAAACACGCTTGCCTGTCAGCCTGTCGGCCATGTCAACCGGAAAAGGCCAGCGCAGATCAGGGCGGTTGACGGCGGCGCTTGTTATCACGCGCCCTTCCATCACTGGTTGCAGGCCACGCCGTACGGTTTCAACTTCGGGCAGTTCGGGCATTTATCTGATATCGTGTCCAAGGGCGTGCACCGACTATGGGAGGCCAAACATTGTCGGGCTTCAAGGTTTTTCGCGCAACTGCGGTCATGTCGCAGGGATGGGCGGTATATTGTGGTTTTCATGGGCGCGCGTTCCATATATCCAAAACAGAAGATTTTAGCAGGCAGGTAATGACTGACGATCCCCAAGGCACCACGCATTTCGGATATCAAACCGTGCCGGAGGCTGAAAAGGCCGGAATGGTGCACGGCGTGTTTACGCGGGTGGCCTCTAAATACGACATTATGAATGATTTGATGTCGGGCGGTATGCACCGACTTTGGAAAGACGGCATGATGGATTGGCTGGCCCCGCGCCCCGGCCAGCGGTTGCTGGATGTTGCGGGCGGAACTGGCGATGTGGCGTTCCGGTTTCTGAAACGCGCGCCGGGGGCGATGGCCACGGTGTTGGATTTGACAGAATCGATGCTGGTGGCCGGGCGGCAGCGCGCCGATGCTGATAAAATGGCGGACAGGTTGGACTGGGTGGTCGGCGATGCGATGGCGCTGCCGTTCGCGGCGGGCACATTTGATGTCTACACCATCAGTTTTGGTATTCGTAATGTTACCCGGATTGAAGATGCGCTAAGCGAGGCGTTCCGCGTTCTGCGCCCGGGTGGCCGGTTGATGGTGTTGGAATTTAGCCAAATACCGAACGCGGCGCTGCAATGGGCCTATGATCGTTATTCGTTCAACGTGATTCCTGTAATGGGGCAGGTGGTGGCGGGTGATCGCGATAGCTATCAGTATCTTGTTGAATCCATTAGAAAATTTCCAGAGCAGGAAAAGTTTGCTGAAATGATCCGCAAGGCTGGCTTTGGCCAGGTGAAATACCGCAACCTGACCATGGGCGTGGCCGCATTGCATTCCGGGTGGAAGATCTAAGTGCGCGGCCCGCATAATATCTGGCGGCTGATCCGCACGCTGGCGACGTTTGAACGCACGGGCGGTATTGGCGTGGTGTTAGAAGCCTTTAAGGCCCCGCCGCGGGTCCGGTTCGTGGCACGGGTTCTGGGGTTTCCGTTTACTTGGCTTGGATTGAAGGGTGATCCGACGCTGCCGCCTGCAACGCGTGCCCTTACTGCGCTTGGCCCCGCGTACATCAAGTTTGGGCAAATTCTATCTACCCGGCCTGATATTGTCGGCGAAGATTTGGCGTTACAGCTAAAATACCTGCAAGATAAATTGCCGCCGTTTCCGACCGCCATTGCCAAAAAGATGATCGAGGAGGAATTAGAGCAACCCGTCGATCAGATATTCTCGGAATTTTCCGATCCGGTTGCAGCGGCGTCTATTGCCCAGGTGCACCGCGCAAAACTGCGGGAAACCGGGGCTGATGTGGCCGTCAAGGTGCTTCGGCCGGGCATTGAAAAAGCGTTTCGCAAGGATATTGACGCGTTTTATCTGGCGGCAAAAATCGTCGATATGCTGGCACCATCCGCGCGACGGCTGCGCCCGACGGAAGTGATTGCGCATTTTGAAGGTGTGGTTCTGGGAGAGCTGGACTTTCGGCTTGAAAGCTCTGCCGCCGCAGAATTTGCGGCCAATACTGCCAAGGACGCAGGGTTTCAGGTGCCAAAGCCGGTTTGGTATCTGTCTGGCCGTAGGGTGATGACGCTGGATTGGGCCGAAGGGGCCAATATGGCAGACAATGCCGCGATTGATGCGGCGGGGCATGACAGGCAGGCGCTGGCAGCAAGGGTGCTGCAGCTGTTTCTTAGCCACGCGTTGCGCGACGGATATTTCCATGCCGATATGCACCAAGGTAACCTGAAAGTAGCTGCCAACGGAGATATCATTGCCTACGATTTCGGTATCATGGGGCGGATGGATGAATACACCCGCCGGGTGTATGCCGAGATTTTGTTTGGCTTTATCCGAAAGGATTATCGCCGCGTGGCCGAGGTGCATTTCGAAGCAGGTTATGTGCCCGCTGACCGCGATATCGACGAATTTGCGCGCGCTTTGCGGGCAGTGGGCGAGCCCATTTTTGGCATGGACGCAAGCCGCATTTCGATGGCACGGCTGCTGGCCTATTTGTTCGAAGTGACCGAACGCTTTGGCATGGAAACCCGGACAGAGCTGATTTTGTTACAACGCACGATGGTTGTTGTGGAAGGTGTTGCGCGGGGATTGGACCCGCATATCAACATCTGGCAGGTCGGGCAGCCAATTGTCGAAGGCTATATCAAGGAAAATATTGGCCCGAAGGCCATTTTGCGCGATTTGATGAAAACTGTGCGTATTATTTCGCGATTCGGTCCGCGCCTGCCAGCATTGGTTGAGGCGGCTTTGATCCGCCAGGCAGTAAAACCTGAACCACGCAAAGTGCGCGGGCGTAAGCGCAAACTGGCATGGGTTGCTGCGACGTCTGCTCTGGTCGCGGTTGGAATTTGGGTTGGCACACGGCTTTAGCCGAAACAAGTGTTATGGAACACGCAGGGCGGTAATGTCTTTGGCTGCAATTTCGATACCGCCCTCAAGAATTAATGTCGTCCCCAGCGGGCCATTTTTTGCTTCCATGATACGTGAATAGGCCTGAACATCGCTGACGCCCAACAATCTGTCCCCAGAATAGCTTTCCAGTGACAGGCTGTATGTCCCTGTTGGCAATGGATTGCCTTCAACATCCATACCCCGCCATTCATAAGCGTTTGTATTTCCTGCCATATCTTCGCGTGCCATCATTGCCCCAGTTGCGTCTCGTATCACCAAAACGGCGCGGTCGGCCCCGGCTTTTGGTTCTGGTGCAAGCGTTACTGCATCGCCATCCATCCAGACCGGGCCAGTTGCGCGCGCTTCTTGCCCAACCCATGCAGCAAGTTGTGACATGCCCATAACGCCAAACTGGCTGCTCAAACCTTCCAAAAGCTGGTTGGTTTTGACCTGCTGTTCGACCCCCGAAAAAGTGGCAAGCTGCACTGCATAATCAGCGGAATCGATAGGTTTCAACGGGTCTTGGTTCTTCAATTGCGTGGTGAGCATTTTAAGGAATGTATTGAAATCCGAACTGATCGCTGATGGCTTGGCAGGTGTTGGCGTGGCCGCATTTGCAGTTGTTTGGGCAATTTCCATCATGGGTCTCCGTTCAAAACCGCAGGTCCATGCCAGACCCTTTGCGGGACCGGTTTGGCGCTGTCAGTTTGGTTTCTGGGGGTAAATGTTGGGATGTCGATTGGTCTTTTGTGGCAGTTTCCGCAGTGGCAAAACGCGGTTGTCCGCCCTGCCCACCCTGCCCAAAGCTAAGCGATGCGCCGGAAAATCCAGCTTGACGTAGATCGGCTACAAGATCGCCCCCGTGGCGGCGCATCAGATCAAGCGTCTCGGGGCGGTCGGCAATCACCGTCACGCGCACAAAATCGCCGTCATGTTTGATGGATATCGTCAGCCGACCCAATTCTTCAGGCGAAAGCGCCAGTTCCAGCGGGCCATCGTCGCCCGATTTGACCATGTCAACAAGCGTTGTCGAAACGGCCGCAGGCATGGTGGGTGGGACAGGGCTTTGCAATGGCACCGCAGGCAGGGTAGCGGACAGCGTTGCGGCAGGGGTTGTCGCAAGACTGACTGCATCAAAGGATGCACGTGCCTCAAAAATGTTATCTGCAGGTTGGATTGGGTCATCCAAAGTGGTTGCAGAGGCTGCAAGTTTGCTTGGTACCGTTGTATCAGGCGCGGCTGATTTCGCAGGATTTAATACCACCGGTAAATCAATCTGTTTGCTGATCATGGCAACGTCGCTGCGGTTTGGCCCTGCCACTTTTTCCCCTGCCTCAGCCAAACGTAAAGTCGGCGCAGCAAAGGGCCCGGTTGTGGGTGCAGGATCGGTTTTGACGGACAGGCTGGTTTGATCAGTATCTGGCGGGTCATTCCCGGACGGTACCGTGATATCGCCCAACCATTTCTGCCGCCAGGCAGCCTCTGCGGTGGAAAAACGAGGACCATGCTGCGGTTTACCAACAGCCACTTCCCCAATGGTAATCGTGGCGTCGTGGTCAAAATAGGACTGTTTTGGTCGCTCCGAGGGCGTCGTGGCTACTTCTGCTGCTTCGGCAAATGGCGTGTCCAGATCGTGCGGCTGACCCGGCCTTTTCGTGGCGGCATCCCTTTGTGGATTTAAATCTTCCCCTAAGTTGATGGCCTTAGGGTGTGCCGATTGCAATGGCTCTGGCAGTTTTGGCGTAGTTCCACTCTGAAAAGTGGGCGCATTTTCGGCGTTTTGTTTTGGTGTGTCTATTTCAGCGTGGCCGTCTGTCGCAACTGTTGACCAAATCAGCGGGGCGACGCTTTTGTCAGCCGTGAATGCTGCAACTGCCAGTGAAATGGGTGAAGTCTCGCCAATGGGGTCTGCCTGACCTTTTGCACCTTGCACAAGCTGATCGTCACTAAGTTGTGCAGACGGCCCATCGGTGGCTGTATCTTTGGGTAAAACTGCTTCGCCAGAATCTGGCATCGGCAGTATTGCAATGGTCTGCGCGACAGGTTGCCAGATTGCGCCATCTGGGAGGGTGATTTCGATGCTTTCGTCTTTATCAAACGTATCAGGCGCTTTACCCTCAATCGCCTGCTTTACATCGCAACTTGGGCTTTTTTCGTCAACGATTACCGATGCAGCGTCGTCCATAATGAATGACTGCAGAAAAGCATTTCCGTCTGTCGCTGCCCCGTCAGTCAGGGGTGCCGCTGCCCCAAGGGGCGCAACCAGACTGCCAAGCATCATATTTTGCGAAACTGCGATCATTTTCTTCCACGACTTCTGCCGAACACGGCCCTTATCGCGGCAAGTGGTTACCACCTGTTTACCGGGCAACGGCATAGTCGGAAAAATGTGAAACAATCTATGGTTCAAAAATGCTTGTAACACCTGCCTTACCAACCGCCGCCCCGCCTGCCAAAACAGATGCCCTGCGAAAGCAAGCACAGGCGTTAGAGGCGGCTTTCTTGTCTGAAATGCTGTCCCATACCGGGCTGGATGCCGCAAGCGAAGGGTTTGGCGGCGGCACTGGCGAAGAACAATTCGGATCGTTCCTGCGCGAAGAACAAGCAAAAATGATGGTCGCACACGGCGGAATCGGCCTTGGCGAAAGCCTGTTTCGCGCCCTGTCGGAGAGAAGTCATGACTGATGCAGAATGCTTGGAGGCCGCACTTGACCACCTTTATCACTGTATTCTTGAAGCGGATTTCAGCGAACTGCCTAAAATTTTAGGGGAGACTGAACGTCTGACCGGGCGGTTGGCCCCTTTAGCCGATAAATCAATCGCGATTCGTTTGCGTCATAAGGCCACCCGCAATGGCCTGTGCTTGCAAGCGGCAGCACGCGGTTTGCGCGCGGCACAGCGCAGACTGATTGAGATGAGCAGCACCAGCACACAGCTGTCTACCTATACCAGCCGCGGGCAGCGGTCCGAGGTGGGCATCGGTCCTGGCACAATGGCCAAGCGGTTGTGAGGGAATCGTTCAAATGCGCTGCATTGGGGTCTTGGGGGTTAGTAAAGCGTTAGAACTTCGGCCGCATATCTGATGGGGCATTCCAAGATGGGGTGGCGCGTTTGGGGGCTAACCATACGCATGGCATGAAAGCCTGTTTCGCCGCCGATAAGGCTGGTTCACCTCGCCGTGCGTAAAGCGCCGGCCATATGAAGGAAACGACAATGTCGTCTATTTTGACCAACACTGGTGCCATGGTTGCGCTGCAGTCGATGAAAAGCATCAACAAAAACCTCGGCATGGTTCAGGCCGAGATTTCTACCGGTAAATCAGTAGCCAGTGCCAAAGACAACTCGGCTGTCTGGGCCATTTCCAAGGTGATGGAATCTGATGTGAAGGGTTTTAAGGGCATCAGTGACAGCTTGGCACTCGGGTCTTCGACCGTAACTGTTGCGCGTAAAGCGTCGGAAACTGTGACGAACTTGCTGACTGAAATCAAAGGAAAAATCGTTGCGGCGCAGGAATCCAACGTGGATCGCGGCAAGATCCAAACCGATATCGTGGCTTTGCGTGATCAGATCACGTCGGTCGTCGGCGCGGCACAGTTTAACGGCCTGAACCTTGTTGATGGGTCGCAATCGACGGTGAACGTGCTGTCTTCGTTGGACCGCAGTGGTACCAGCGTTACCTCCAGCAGCATCACCATTGACGCGCAGAACTTGTCGTCCACGGCAGGCGCTGCGCTGACGGCGGGCGGCGGTACGTTGAGCAGCCCAACAGTTGCAACAGGTACACCGCAAACGTTGAACGGCTTTGCGTTTCAGGGCGCGGGTCCGGCATTGGCAAAGAATGCGCCAACGGCTGCCCCAGCAACCCTGACTGCGCTGATAGAAGGCGATCAGATCAGCCTGAAGATCGGGTCTACCGAAGGTAAGTATACCGTTCAAAAGGGTGATACCGCGGATTCGTTGGTCAGCGGGCTTAAAAGCTCACTTACGTCGAACGGCCTGTCGGACAGTGATTTCACGTTGTCACTGACATCAGGTGCGCTGACTGTTGCCAACAATACCAACACTGCAGCGGCTTTGTCTGTATCTACTACCCGCGGTACGGGTGCTTTGGCTGGTCTGAACACGATTGATGTGGAAACGGCACCCGCGTCGGCTTTGACAGCAATCGAAGGCATGATCGATTCGGCCATCGATTCAGCCGCGTCCTTTGGTTCTGATCAAAAGCGCATCGATATTCAAAAGGAGTTCGTCGGTGAATTGACGGATGCGCTGAAGGCGGGGATCGGGTCTTTGGTGGATGCCGATATGGAAGAGGCGTCGGCACGGTTGCAGTCGCTTCAGGTGCAGCAGCAACTTGGCACGCAGGCTTTGTCGATCGCCAACCAGGCGCCGCAGAACGTGCTGTCGCTGTTCCGGTAAAGGCAACTTTCGGGGCGCCTGATTTGGCGCCCCGATCACCATCATGATCCCAGTTGCCACCGGCCCCTGATTCCATCGGCCCCCAATTTCCGAAAGAATGTCCGTGAACACACATAGCTTGGCACAAAGCACTTATGGCCGCCCCGAAACACCCGTCAAATCCATGCGCAGTATTGAATACGATCTTTTTGCGCGCGTCACCAAACGCATGACCGCAGCCTGGGCCGCCCGGAGCGGTGATTTTGCAGGCTTGGTGCGTGCCTTGCATGACAACACGACCATGTGGCGCACGCTTGCATCTGATGTGGCGGAACCGACCAATGGCCTGCCAAAGGCGCTGCGGGCACGGTTGTTTTACCTTTATGAATTTACCGCCCAGCACAGCCCGAAAATTCTGGACGATAGGGCCAGTGTTGACGTGCTGGTGGATATCAACACAGCCGTCATGCGCGGCCTTCGCGGCGAAGGAGGCGGCGTATGAGCGGTTTGGTTCTGAAACTCGGGCCACATGAACGCGTTTTGATCAATGGCGCGGTCATTGAAAATGGTGATAGGCGGTCGCGGCTGGCGGTGATGACACCAAACGCCAATATCCTGCGCCTGCGCGATGCCATCCACCCTGAAGAGGTGAACACACCCGTTCGGCGGGTATGTTACATCGCCCAGTTGGTTTTATCCGGCGATGCAGCCCCAGCAGATGCCCGGATGCAACTTCTGCGCGGCATTGAACAGCTTAGCCAAGTGCTGACAGATTATGACAGCCGCAATTTGCTGTCGCAGGCAACCGCTGCTGTGTTGGAAGATCAGCATTATCAGGCGCTGAAAGCCCTGCGAAGCCTGCTGCCGCGCGAAGAACGGCTTATGGCCGCGCGTCCGATATGAGCGGGCCGATATGAGCAGGCCGATATGACCTTTTCGCCGATTGTTCCCTTTAGCGGCTATTCTGGCTGGGCGTTTTTGAAGCGCACGCAAACCAGCCAGAAAGCCGCCTTCGATACAACGGCAACGGTCAAGCGGGACGAAGACTACTTTCGCAAAAACATTGGCAAGGTAAATTCAGCCGAGGAGTTGGTCGCTGATCGCAGACTTTTGCAAGTGGCCCTTGGTGCTTACGGGCTGGAAGGCGACATTAACAACAAGTATTTTGTGAAGAAAGTGCTGGCCGATGGCACGCTGACCGATGGCGCACTGGCAAATAAACTTGCCAACAAGCAATATGAAAAATTGTCATCGGCTTTTGGCTTTGGTGATTTCTCTACTCCTCGTAACAAGCTTTCTGATTTTGCTGATAAGACCCTGGCCTTGTACAAGCAGCGCCAGTTTGAAACGGCAGTTGGTGAACAGAACGGCGATTACCGCATTGCCCTGAACGCGGAACGCGAACTGCCAGCCCTTGCCCGCAAATCAGGCAGCGAAGACACGCTTTGGTACACGGTTTTGGGCAATATTCCCCTGCGCCGGGTTTTTGAACGGGCCTTGGGCCTGCCGCAAAGCTTTGGCTCGATCGACCTTGATCAGCAGCTTTCCACCATGAAGGGCCGTCTGGAAACCCGGTTTGGATCTAATTCTGTGAGGCAATTTTCCGATCCGGCAAAGGTAGAAAACATCATTCGCAGGTTTTTGGTGCAGTCTGATCTTGCAAATGCCTCGGCGCAAACGCCGCAGGGGTCTGCGCTGGAGCTGCTGCAAGCAGGCGGTTTCCGCAACAGGGCGCGTTAAGCCTGTTGGCCATGGCGCAGCAAGTCTGCGACGGGTCATTTCGGTTGCAGGGCTTTAGCCAACCTTTCAAAGCTGCCGGCAACACCAGTCTCGGGCGCAGATTCCGCCAGAAACGCATCCAATGCGGGCCATACTTTCATGGCGGTATCAACTAAGGCGTCTGATCCGTTTACATAAAGCCCGGCCTGTATCATCATTTCTGCGCGGTCCCACGCGCCCAGAAGACGACGAGCCTCGCCGATCAACAGGTTTTCATCCGCCGTTGCCGCATCAGGCAGGCTGCGCGACACTGACCTCAGCAAATCAATCGCAGGATAGCGCCCGCGTTCGGCGATCTTTCGGTCCATGACAACATGGCCGTCAAGAACCCCGCGCAAAATGTCGGCCACGGGTTCATCCATATCCGACCCAGGCACCAGCACCGAAAACACCGCCGTTATATCGCCCGATCCTTCCGGCCCCGGCCCCGCCCGTTCGGCCAAAGACATTATGGCGTGCGAAACAGACGGGGGATAGCCGCGCAAACTGGCCTCCTCCCCGGCAGCAAGGGCAATTTCGCGGTGGGCTTCGGCAAAACGCGTTACGGAATCGGCTAAAAACAGCACGTGCAGCCCTTGATCGCGGAAGTGTTCAGCCACAGCCATTGCGGCCCATGCACAACGGCGCCGCAAAAGCGGTGACTGATCGGATGTTGCTGTTATAACCACGGACCGCGCCATACCTTCCGGGCCAAGAACCTTTTCCGTAAATTCACGCAATTCCCGGCCCCTTTCGCCAATCAGGGCAATCACCACCACGTCTGCGGCAACACCTTGGGCGAATTTTGCCAGCAATGATGATTTGCCCACTCCAGACCCCGCAAAAAGCCCAATCCGCTGACCACGCGCCAAGGGTAACAATGTGTCAAACACGGCAACCCCAGTTTCCAAACGCGGGCCAATGCGGCGGCGCGTGGCGGCTGCGGGCGCATCGGCGCGCAACGGACGGGGCGCATCACCACGTGGCAACGGCCGGCCATCTAACGGGCGACCCATCGGATCAACTATCCGGCCTATCCAACTGTCATCGGGCGAAATTGCGGTGGCACCGATCAGATCCACCATATCGCCAATGGCCAAGCCCTCAGCAGACCCGTCTGGAAGGACCGTCGCACCATCCCGCGAAAGGCGAAGAATTTCGCCACCTATCGGGGCAGAGCTGCCACGAATTAAAACTCGGTCGCCAAGGCTTGCCGCGCGTTCCAACCCAACCACGCGCAAGGTGCCGCGGCCAAGTTCAACCACACGGCCGATCCGCGTTGCAAGCGGGATATCCCGAATTTCGGACAACAAGTTCGCAAATATATCTTTCATAAGATTCCCTTTTTGTTCGCCGCTTACCCTTTCTAAAGGAATCACCCTTAAGCCTTGATGAAGTTGGTCGAGGGAGAAGCCCCGATGTTTGAAAAACTCGAAATCACCGCTATGGCGCAGGCCATGGCATCACATGCGGGGGCACGCCTTGGGGCGATTTCCCAAAATATGGCGAATGCCGACACCCCGGGCTACAAAGCCCGCGATGTGGCGGATTTCAGCACGGTCTGGCAAGCCGGGCAGAAGGGTGGCGGTATGCGTGCCACCCGCGCAGGCCATTTAGGCAGCACGGCGCAATCCTTGACACCAGAAATTATAGCAAGCCATGGCGCATCTTCCCCAAACGGCAATTCGGTGTCTTTGGAAAGTGAAATGGTCAAGGCCGTGGAAGTGCGCCAACAGCACGATATGGCGTTGGCCATCTATCGCAACACATCTGACATCATTCGCGCCTCGCTTGGGCGCCGGTAGGGGGCATAGATGAGCGATCTTCTAAGTGCATTGTCTTTCGCGGCATCGGGCATGGAGGCGCAATCCATGCGTCTGCGGCATGTATCTGAAAATATCGCCAATGCCGATACCCCCGGATACCACCGGAAGACAATGAGTTTTGAGGCGTCTGTCGAAGATGGGCGGGTGGAGGCGGGGCCAGTGAAACTGGACCGCAGTGAATTGGTAAAAATCTACGATCCGGGCCACCCATTGGCCGATGCAACTGGACACTATGATGGATCGAATGTCGATCTGGTGATCGAAATCGCTGACGCGCGCGAAGCGCAGCGCAGCTACGAGGCGAACCTAAAGATGTTCGATCAGGCACGGCAAATGACGCAAAGCCTGTTCGAACTTCTTCGCC
>JACMNW010000299.1 GCA_014378345.1 Pseudorhodobacter sp.
AGAATGGCGGAACGGGTTTATTACCCGCGGGAATGTTGCCGCCTTCCTTGCCAAACAAACCGAGGACCACAATTTGTTTGGGGGCTCGCCTGTATTGGCCAACTGATCGCGCCCATTCGGCGCACACATCACCCCCCCCGGCAAACCCGGGGCTGTTTAAACAATCTGCGGCTTCTGGGTTGAAGCACCGTTGTTCAGATATACCAATGGTTTGCCATTGGCCTGCCGCCAAACAAACGAAAAATCCCTGCTGATCGTTTCTATCGCAGGCTTGGCTTGACACATTCGCAGAAGCCCAAAGCGCCAACCGCATAGGTTGCCCGTTTACATTCGGGCAACCCCAAGGTCTGCGGATTTTGCACACCTGATCAGGAGTGCTGGCCCTTCGCGATTTGGTTGGCAAAGTGATGGTTTGTGTCGCGGTGATGCGCCTCATCTGCGCGCACGACGATGACCACATCGCGCAACCGCGCAGTTGATGGCAAGTTCCAGTACTTGATCGCAATCTCTGGTGCCGCCACGTTTTCAACACGGCCAGCGTCGATTTCCTCCAGATAGTGGGTATAGCTGATCACTGCCTCTTCCTCGAGGTAACCAACCACCCGGTGTGCAGTTTTTGGGGCCAGCAGGTACAGAAAAAAATAGAGGTTATAGAACACAGCCTGCGCCACCATGATCAACGTGCGTTCCAGCCGACCTGGTTGCGCGATCTGAATGAATGTCATCAAATGCATACGCTCGTTGTCGGCCTCTTCGATCAGTTCCTTGATCCAACCCTGATCATCGCGGATGTGACGAATGGCGCGAAGGTGCTGCAACAGACCGCCGACCATACCCGGTACTGCTGCGACGGTTTCAAGCACTACAGCGCGGTGGCCGTAGCGTTTTGCGAAGAACTTATCCGCGAAAAACCGCATCGTCTTTACCACGCGCAGTGCGACGCGGTCGTTCATGCTGGTCGGCATGTGGTGGATGTTCAAAACATCAGGGGAGAAGTCATTGCTGTGTTTCATGTCTTTTCATTTCATTTCCGCATTTTTGTAATATAGGCGGCGCCGTCTTGGTTGCAGCGGTCAGGGATGTGACAAAACAGCCGGTTTCTTGGCGCTTGCTGCCGAAAGCGACCGCAGTTGCCAAATCTGATATTGGATGCGCCGTGCTTGCCGCCCGGCAGAGGTCACCTATAATCCGTTTATGACAAAGCGAACTTCACCAACCGACGCAGACAAAATATCGGTTGCCGCCGATCTTGAGGATCTTGTTCAGGATAAACGCGAAGGCTGGCGGGCATCTGGTGCAAAGGCGCGCAGGCGACAGCGGCGCTATAAAGCCCTGCTGACCCAGCAACTGCTAAAGCTGGGCCCCACCGCCACGGGCGAAGCAGCGCTGGAAGATGATGCGTAAGCGTGCTTTTCACACGCGTGACGCGGCAACCCGTCAGGCGATCTTGCACCCCAACCAGAAATCGGAGCCTTAACCTTGCCATCACAGAGCTTTGTCGAACTGAAAGACCTGCAGATCGCCGTACGGATCGGAACATACGGTCCCGGTGACGTTGTGCCGGATGCACATCTTCTGGACCTGACCCTGACCATCGGTCCGCATTTGGTGATTATTCCGCGCGACGATATGGCGCTTGTTTTGGACTATGATCCGCTTATCCGGCAGATCGACGTTCTTTCGCGCGCAAGCCACTATGAAACGCAAGAGCGGCTGATGACCTGCATTGTCGAGGCCTGCGCCGAATATCCGCAGATCGAGGCGCTGGACATCTGCTTGCGTAAGCGACCTGTTCTGTCCGGAACCGGCACGCTTGGAGTGCGTTTGATCGTTGATGCCGAAGGGATGGCCGCGCTGCGCGTTGCGGCCGCCTGATCCTTTCCGGCACCCCGGAAAATCACTGGACGTGCCAAACGCACAATCGTTGCGGATGTCAGGGTGCCAGCCATGCCCCTGCCCAATCATTTTCGCGATTGAACCGGGCGCGGCGATGGTTCGGGCCAAGATGCAAGGCGTCCCCGGCGCCACACATTGAGGGGCAATGAAAGAAGTGGTCACCGTCCAGCCCGGCGCTTCGGCGCTGGCTATTCCCGACACCAGAAGCGATGCTGCTGTTGCAACACCGACCCAGACTTTCGTGAATGCTGACATGCGAAACCCTCCGTCCGTGAAAGAAAGCACCTGCCGACGGGTTTTCGCGCCCAATCGGCAGGAGGGTGTGTCAGATAATCTGACAGGCAGCGCTGATTGACCAAGACCTGCTTGTTCCCAAAGTGAGCCAACTTCGGCTCCATCAGGTCCAGCGCTGCCGCCCCGTCTGAAAGCTGGCGTTGCCCTCCGAAACCGTGCCGCCATTGCGCACTGGTTTCAGTCCGGCAAGACTTTCCATCGTGGTCTGCG
>JACMNW010000030.1 GCA_014378345.1 Pseudorhodobacter sp.
TCGCCGCTTGGACAAGCGAAAGATTTGGCGCTAACAAGGATGAAGCATAGGGGACATTGCAGGTGACCAAGGCTCCAGCCATCGAAGCGCGCCGCACTTTGACGCTGCGCGACGTGTCCGAAGCGTCGGGCGACAGTGAAATGACGGTTAGCCGGGTTCTGCGCTACCGAGGCGACGTGGCGGCCACAACGCGAGAACGGGTGCTGATTGCGGCACGAACCTTGGGCTATGTGCCGAACAAGATCGCAGGCGCTTTGGCGAGCCAGCGTGTCAATCTGGTTGGTGTCATCATCCCCTCGCTGTCCAATATGGTCTTCCCTGAGGTGATGACGGGCATTTCCGAGATTCTGGACAACACGGGTTTGCAACCGGTCGTGGGCGTCACCAACTACCTGCCCGACCGCGAAGAAACCGTGTTATATGAAATGCTTAGCTGGCGTCCCTCTGGTGTTATCCTCGCTGGTGTGGAACACACATCCGCTGCTCGCGCTATGATGGCGCAGGCCGGTATCCCGATTGTAGAAATTATGGACATCGACGGTCAGGTGGTCGACAGCGCTGTTGGCATCTCTCACCGCCGCGCCGGGCGTCAGATGGCAGAGGCGATTGTGGCTTCGGGTTACAAACGCATTGCCTTCATGGGCACGCAAATGCCCAACGACTTCCGCGCCAAAAAGCGTCTGGAGGGGTTTGAGGAGGCGTTGAAGCGCGCCGGAATGACCCTTGCGGACCGGGAATTTTACGACGGGGGATCGGCGCTTTTGAAGGGGCGTGAAATGACGGCAGCCGTATTGCGCCGTTCTCCCGACGTTGATTTCCTTTATTATTCCAACGACATGATCGGGGCAGGGGGGCTTTTGTACTGCTTGGACCAAGGCATAGACGTGCCCGGTAAAGTCGGCCTCGCGGGTTTCAACGGTGTTGAACTGCTGGACGGTCTGCCGCGTCGTCTGGCCACGATGGACGCCTGCCGCTTGGAAATTGGCCGCCGCGCCGCTCAGATCATCGCGGGTCGGAATGAAGATGCCAGCGTTGGCTCAGAGGTCGTCGAACTGTTCCCGACTCTGCAACCCGGCGACACGATCCGGCAACGTTAGTTAAGCAGCGGCGCCGATCAACCGACCGTTTTCATGGCCGGTGATGCTTGTCGTGATAATGGCACCCTCAATTTGATCCGTCCCAAACATCACTTCGGTGAACTGCCCGGTCCGACCCATCCGAGGGTTTTCAACCAAAACATCGTGGATCATTCCGACCTGAGTTTTCAAATGCGAGGTCAGTGCCATCTCCCCCGCCGCACGCAGAACAGCAGCACGCGCCTTGATCTCTGGCCCCTTCACCTGTGGCATCCGGGCGGCGGGCGTGCCCTTGCGCGGGCTGAATGGAAAAACATGCAGGAAAGTCAGCCCGCAATCCTCTACCAACTTCACGGTGTTTTCGAACATTTGTTCGGTTTCAGTTGGAAAGCCCACAATCAGGTCAGCGCCGAACACCATATCGGGGCGCAGTTTACGGGTATCCTCGCAAAACCGGATCGAATCCTCGCGCAGATGCCGCCGCTTCATGCGCTTGAGGATCATGTTGTCACCCGCCTGCAAACTCAGGTGCAAATGCGGCAACAGGCGTGGTTCCGTCGCAATCGCCTCCATCAAGGCAGGGTCCGCCTCAATGGAATCAATCGACGAAATACGCAGTCGAGCGATGCTGGTCAGTCGCAAAATTTTGGTCACCAAGTCACCCAGATGGGGCGCGCCGGGCAGGTCAGCACCCCAGGATGTCAGGTCAACTCCGGTCAGCACAGCCTCAGAAAAACCCTTGTCCACCAAACGTTTGATCTGCTCAATCACCACGCCTGCAGCCACTGACCGAGAGTTCCCGCGCCCATAAGGAATGATGCAAAACGTGCAGCGGTGGTCGCAACCGTTTTGCACCTGTACATAGGCGCGCTGCCTGCCAAACCCGTCAATCAGATGCCCGGCAGTCTCGCGCACCGACATGATATCATTGACTTGAATCTTCTCAGTCACACCAATCAAATCCGGCACTTGCAGAGCAGACAAACCCGCCCACGTATCCGCCTGCATCTTTTCATGGTTGCCAATCACCCGCGTCACCTCGGGCATCTCGGCAAATGTCTCAGGCTCTGTCTGCGCCGCACAGCCCGTCACAATAATCGCCGCACCGGGATTTTCGCGCGCCAAACGTCGTATCTCTTGCTTGCCCTTGCGCACCGCTTCGGCAGTTACCGCGCAAGTGTTGACAATCACCGCGCCCGAAAGTCCGGCTGCCGCAGCCAATTCTTTCATCGCTTCTGTTTCATAGGCGTTCAGGCGGCACCCAAGGGTGGCAAACACCGGTGGTTTACCCGCTGCCTTCATCTTATGCCCGCCAGATAGGATGCCGACAACACGCCGTCGAACACATGCGCCACCGGCCCCGTCATCCA
>JACMNW010000300.1 GCA_014378345.1 Pseudorhodobacter sp.
CGGTGGGTCGGTGATGCTGCGGCTGGCGGATGCCGCAACAGCGCAAGCCGCCCTGCAAACACTGCGCAACGCCAGGCAGCACGCCGATGTCCGCGGGGCAACCCTGCGCCTGTCGCCGGGGTTTGTCACCACAACGGACGGCGTTGACCGCTTGATCGCCGCCTTGCAAAGCTTGCCGCATCGCTAAACACGTTTAACGCTTTTTCTGTTTCTAAATATCCCCGCCGGAGGCATCCAGTTTCAGCCACCAACGCCTCCGGCAGGAGTATTTAAGCGAAAAAGAAGTCACCAGAGCATTTCCAGCCGAAGTGGGAACCGGTTCGGCGGTTCGGAATTGCGGCACACGAAAATTTCACGCAAAGCTGCGGATGGTCGCCAAAGCCCCTGCCAGCGCGCGGCCTTCCTCATCCATCAACGCAGCCTCACGCAGCCGTCGCGCCCAATCCGCTGCATCGTCGCGGTGTTTGATCAGATCAATGCCCGCCAGCACGCGGTCGAATTTTGACAAGCCCCGCGTATGAGTATCGGAATAGCCTTTGACCAACCGGCGGCAGCGAATGATTTCCACTGCCAGATCGTAATTTACAGGCTGGGTTTGCAACGCAAGTACCAGCCAGCGCGCCAGATGATCCATCTCATATTTATGCCGAAGGGTGCGCAGACGGTAGCCTCGCCACGATCCTAAAACATGCAAAGCCAGAAACGCAAATACCCCATCGGTACGCAGGTGCCGCCCCTTGTTAAACCACCGATCCAGCCGCGCCATCCATTTCGGGCTGGCCTCCATGCGCGCGCCAAGTTTGGCAGGCAGCATGCCAGCGATTTCCTCAGCACGCGGATGCATGAATTCCGTCACGTGCATCACGTTGGCAGGTTTTGCACCCATCTCTGTGCGGATCCGGTCAAACCGGCCGGCCCGCGTTTTAAGATCAGCCACCCGGATCACATCATCATAAGCCATGGCATTGGCGATATACTTTGCAGCGGCTACCGATAACGCAAACCCATGTGCCGCATCGTCACCCTTCAGCACGGTTTGCAGATGATCCAGATAGATGGCACCGTAAGTAACCGATTGAAAATCCACCACTTTGCGCAAGCCTGCCCGCGCGATATCCACCACAGGTGCAGGCAAAGCCGCCGCCCGCGACAACAGCTGATCCCATTCCCCAACCAGTGCCGCAGGTCCCAGGGGCGTCGCATCCCGCAAGGGTGCAGCCCCCCGCGTCAAGGCGGGTGCAGGCATCGTCACCGCGTCAAACCCGGCAGCAAAGGCGCGCAGGCTGGCGTCTACGCCTTTGCCAGAGGCGCGGATCGCATCCTCGAACGCCGCGCGCGGGAAGGGCAGCGCGCCAGACCCTGCAAGCCCACCGAACAGGCTGGCAGATATCACCGATCCCGCGCCAACCGCCAGCGCTTCAAAATCCGCCAGCACCAGCTTTTGCGCGGCTATTTCCGCCGCTGCCACCACTTCGGCCGCATTGGCGATACCGTCGCCCGGCACCATTTTTTCAGATACCGCCAGCGCGCGGTGGGTGGACCCGATCAGCGTCGTGCGATCCGGTGTCACGAACCCGCGCAGAATGGACCGGCCCACCTCCATCATTTCTGACGCAATCAGGATATCGACATCGCCCGCGGCTGGCATCAGCGAGAATATCGGCTCGCGGTCTGTCTTTGAGCACATTTCAATGTAGTAAACCGTGGCCCCGGTGCGCTGTGCGACGCCCGCGACGGAAGTTGCCTGGGCCGCATAACCACCCGCGCGCGCCAAATCCTCAATCCAGCCCGCAACCACGCCACCACCCTGCCCACCCACGGCCATCACCACCAGTTTGGTGATACCTGACATGCGGGCGTCGGGCGCTTGGGGGGCAAGGGTTTGATGCAAGGTCATTTTACCGCCCCAAACGTCAGGCGGCGGGCGCTGCGGCGGGTTTGCAGCTTTGCAATGATTCGGGCGCGCCATGATGCTATGCGCTTTTCCCAAGCCCCCGGATTATGCACCACATCGGCGCGGTAAAAGCTGGGGCACAGCACCGCGGCATCGGCCACCTCGCCACAGTTGCCGCAACCAACGCAGGATTGGTCGATAGAGGCCACCGGATCATCACGCAGCGGATCGTCGAGTTTTTTAAGGCTCAGCGACGGGCAGCCCGACAGCCGGATGCAGGCGTGATCGCCGGTGCAAATATCTTCATCCACCCCAAAGCGCGGGATATCAACCCGCCTGCCTTCTTTGATGGCGGCGGTGCGCAGCGGCTTTTCGCGGCGCTGTTTGTTCAGCATGCATTCCGATGACGCGACGATAACCTTCGGCCCCGGTTCCTTGGTGGTCAGCGCCTCGCGAATGACATTGCGCATGTGGGTGACATCATAGGTGCGGTCGACCTGACGGACCCAATTAATGCCAATACCGTTCAGGGCTTTGGAAATGGGGTTCTTCGTGGCTTTGGTGGCATTGTCGGCGCGACTGGACATCACATCTTGGCCCCCCGTCGCCGCCGAATAAAAGTTATCAACCACAATCGCCACGCCGTGGGATTTGTTGAACACCATGTTGGTGAAAGACGACGACAGGCCGTTATGCCAGAAGCCGCCATCGCCAATAATCGAGACCGGGCGGCGTTCCCCCCAGCCATCAAACGCGCCATTGGCGGCGGGGCCAAGGCCAAAGCCCATGGTGGCACCGCCGATTTCAAACGGTGGCAGGGCCGCGAACAAATGGGAGC
>JACMNW010000301.1 GCA_014378345.1 Pseudorhodobacter sp.
AGATGGCCACACGCGCGCCCGCCAACTGCGCGGCAAGCGTGCAGATCACCAGCATCACCACCGGCCAAGGTGTGCCGACCAGCACCACCTCGAACGCCTCAACCAAAATCCGAATGGCATTGCGAATGCCGTCAAACACGCCGCGCCCGGCTTCATAGAGGGCTATGAACCCGGCATCCAGCCAGCCCTCAACCGCCGAGAACAACGCCTTGTCTGCCGGAAAGGTGGTCAACCAACTGGGAGGGGCCGCGGCCAGCAATGCGTAAAGGGTGATGCCATAGATCACGGCGATCAGGGCCGCTGTCACCATCAGACGACCGGCGGGCGCGCCGTGGGGCAAGCTTTGGTTGCCGCGCCAGGCGCCAAAGCGGCGCTCGTAAAGGCTGTTGGCAAACAAACCGGTTGCAAGCCGTGCCAAAAGCAACAGGCTTATTCCGCCTGCAACGCGCGCCCCGGCCCCCTGGGCTTGCTTGGCGGTATCGGAGCGTGATTGATCGACGGCTTTTTGCAGGTTATCGGCCAGTTTGGTGGCAGTTGCGGCGGCTTGGGTATTGCCATTGGCCAAAGCTTCAGTTGCCTCATCTCGGCGGCTGGCAATGGTGGTTTCCAATTGCGCCACACGCAGAAGATCCGCACCATTGGTGTTTCCCCATACGCCCGAGGTAACCTGCGTCAGCGCCACGAGGTCGAAAAAGCACAGCAAAAAGAACAGGAATGACAGCCCGCGCATCCCGGCCCAAAGCGGGCCGAACACGGCGGCGGCGGGGTTGAAGGCCAGCGCCAGCCCGGAGCGCGTCTGAAGGATGGCAAAGGTTCTGGCATAGTAGGCCGCATTGGCACCCGCGAAACGCGCAATCAAATCCGGTTCGGTCATCAACGCCCCTCTCGGATTGCCAGCAACAGCCGGTCTTTTGTAACGGCACCGACAATCGCTCCCCCGTCGCTAATCACAACCGGCACATCGCGGCCTGCGACAAGCCCGATCAACGCATCAAGGTTTGCCGCAGGGCTGGCCTGCGGGGCCGATGCAGTATCAAACGCACCGGCGGCCTGAATCTTGGCCAACGGCTCCATTATGGTGTGGGCCGTAATCAGGCCCAGCTTTGAGATATTCTGAACAAAGGCCTGTACATAGTCATCTGCCGGGCGCGTCACGATTTCTTCCGGCGTTCCGGTTTGCACGATGCGCCCGTCCTTCATGATTGCAATGCGGCTGCCAACACGGATCGCTTCGTCCAGATCATGGGTGATGAACAAGGTGGTCTTGCCCAGCTTTTGTGAAAGTGCCAGAAACTGATCCTGCAACTGGCGGCGGATCAGCGGGTCCAGCGCCGAAAATGGCTCGTCCATCAGCAAGATCGCCGGGTCTGCAGCAAGTGCGCGTGCCAGTCCGACGCGCTGCTGCATACCGCCCGACAGTTCCTTTGGCAGCCGGTCGGCGTAACCTTGCAGGCCAACCAATTCCAACTTTTCCGCAGCAACGCGCCAACGTGTGGCTTTTGGCGTGCCGCGCAGCTCCAGCGGGTAGGCGACATTGTCTTCGACCGACCGGTGCGGCAACAGCGCCATATGCTGAAACACCATTCCAATCCGTTCCGCCCGAAGTTGCCGCAGCGCTTTGGGTGACAGTGCCCGCACGTCCTGACCCAAAACCCGGATACCGCCTGCCGTCGGTTCAATAAGTCGGTTCACATGCCGCAGCAGCGTTGATTTTCCGCTGCCGGACAGGCCCATAATGCAAAAGATTTCGCCCGGCATCACCGAAATTGAGGCATCGGCAATGCCCACGACGCATTTGTGCCGCGCCAGAATATCGGCTTTGGACGCCCCGGCTTTGGCATCAGCCAGCGCCGCCTGTTCGGCAGGTCCGAATATCTTCCAGACGCCAGACATCTCTATCACAGGGTCAGCCATGCCCACCTTCCCGAATGGTCACAATGCATAGGGCATGGCAGCGCACTGCCATGCCTGAAAGTTCACAACGCCGCTGGCCCGTTACTTCAACCAGGCGGTAACACGGTCTGGGTTTGCCGCAATCCAATCTGCAGCGACCAGTGCTGCATCCTTGCCGTCAACGACAACCGAGAACGAGAAGGCCCCAAGATCATCTGACGAAAGGTCCATGTTGCGCAGCAGGGACGCAACCTGTGGTGCCATATCGTTCAAGCCAACTGAGAATGCGGGCTGGATGTAGGCGGGTGGCCAGGCCATCGCAACGGATGATTTATTTAACCAATCCGCGTCGGCTTCTGGAAGAACCATCGACCATTTTGCGGCGTCATGGGCTGGCTCTGTCAAAAACACCATTTCTGGATGCAAGGTGAACAAATGGTGCGGCGTGTAGCAAAATCCCACCCACGGTTTTCCTGCAGTGATTGCCACATCAAGTTGAGCATAGGCGATGCTTTCATCAAGCTCGACCAGATCAACGACCTGATCATAGCCATACCCATGCGCTTTTGCATGTTCTACCGTGGTTGATCCCCAGCCCGTTGCGCCGATGAAGACTTCGCCCTTGCCGTTGCCGTCGCTGTCCAGCAAGGCGGCCTTGGTGGGGTCTGCCAGATCGCTGATGTCCTTAAAGCCCGCATCCGCCGCTGCCTTGTTCGCGCAAATGCCCTGAACCGCCGGGGCGCCATGGGTGTTTAGTTCCACATTCGCCTTATACTGATCGACAAGACCCTGCTGGTTTGGCAGCCAGACCTCGGGGTGCACCTGCATAGACCCTTTGTCCATCGCCTCAAAGATCACCGGGTTGGTGCCGGTCTGCAATTCGACCGTCAGCCCCATGTTCGCCTCTACAACGGCCTTGATCACATTTGCAGTCACCGTGACTGACGGCCAGTTCGGCACCCCAATCACCAGATCAGCGGCAAATGCCGGGCTGGCGATAGCCAGTGTTGTTGCAATGGCACCTAACAATTTCGTTTGCATTTTTAGAACCTCCGTTTGTTGTTGTGTTGGCTTTTTAAAGCGGTTGATGCTGTCTGCTTTGGATAGCAGTCGATCGGGCCTTCTTGGTCAGGCCTCTTTTTGGTTAAACCGCTCCACCTCTTCTTTCAGGATCGGCGCGGCAAGTGTCATTGAATGGATGCCCATGATCGTGGTCAGTTCGATCACCTCCAGTATTTCGGCTTGGGTTGCCCCGGCGCGCAGGGCGTTCTGGATGTGGCGGCGCACGCCGGGCCCGTGCAGATGAGTTGTTGCTGCATTGATCGCGATGAAGATCATCTCTTTGTATTTCTGTTCCAGTGGCCCTTTGCGCTGCGGCACGGCACGAAAGGCCAGAAACGCCTCCAGATAATCGGGGTCCATTTCCTGCATCAAATCCCACATCGGGTCCCAATCACCCGTGGCGCGTTGAGCATCGGTGTTGGGGTAAGACGGGTCTTGGGTCATTGCATCAGCCTCCACGGTGCT
>JACMNW010000302.1 GCA_014378345.1 Pseudorhodobacter sp.
CCACCTGCGCCATCCCAGTTGGAGCCGGGGAAGCCTAGCATGCCGCCCAGAAGGCCTTTGTCTGGGCGGGTTTCGGTGAGCCACGTGCCGTTTGAGTGGCGGGCGAGCCAGAGGGTGCCGGTTCGGATTGGTTTTGTTGGTTTCGGGGTTTTGCGGGGAAGTGTGGATTGGGTGTTTTCGGCGCGGGCTTCACAGGGGGCTATCCATGGGCAGATCGCGCAGGCGGGGTTGCGGGGGGTGCAGATGGTGGCACCAAGGTCCATTACGGCTTGGGCGTAGTCGCCGGGTCTTGTGCGCGGGGTCAGGGCGGCGGCAAGGGCGGTGAGGGCGGGTTTGGCGGCGGGGAGCGGGGTTTGGATGTTGTAAAGCCGGGCCATGACCCGTTCTACATTGCCATCGACCACAGTGGCGGGTTCGTCGAAGGCGATGCTGGCGATGGCGGCGGGCGTGTAGGGTCCGATGCCGGGGAGGGTTTGTAGTATAGCGGCCGTCTTGGGGAACTGGCCGTTGTGGTGGGTGACAACGGCGCGGGCGCAGGCCAGCAGGTTACGCGCACGGGCGTAGTAGCCAAGGCCGGCCCATTCGCCCATCACATCGGCATCTGGTGCGGCGGCCAAGGCCTGCACTGTGGGCCAGCGGGTAGTGAAGCGGTGGAAATAGGCACGCACGGCGGCGACGGTGGTTTGTTGCAACATCACCTCGGACAGCCAGATG
Organism: Pseudorhodobacter sp.; assembly: GCA_014378345.1. Taxonomy (GTDB): domain Bacteria; phylum Pseudomonadota; class Alphaproteobacteria; order Rhodobacterales; family Rhodobacteraceae; genus JACMNW01. The sequence continues at coordinate 715 of JACMNW010000302.1, forward strand.
CGGTAGGGATCGGGTTTTATACCTTTTGCGCGGTCGGCGGGCGGGGTGCGCCATGGCATGATGCGGGCGTTGGCATCGTACCACTTTAGCAAGATTGTTGAGAGATCGGCATCACGCAATCTTTATTCCCCCGGAGCGGCCATTGCACTGGATTGAATAGTGCTGGCGCTGATATAGGTAGGACGAAGTTCTGGAAAGGAACAGATGCCGCGCCCGCCTATTCCAACGGCTAAACCGACACGCCGGATGCGCGGGTTTGAACCAGCGGCGGGGCTGGTGCGCGACCCTATTCGGGCGGCGGGAGAAAAGCGCGGCTTCGCAGTGGCGCGACTGTTAACCCATTGGGCGGAAATTGTGGGCGAGGATCTGGCGGGCTGCACGCGGCCTGTGAAGGTTGGCTATGCGCAGGGCGGTATGGGTGCGACGCTGACGCTGCTTACATCGGGGGCGGTGGCACCGATGGTTGAGATGCAGAAGGATGTGATTAAGGCTAAGGTCAACGCTTGTTATGGCTATGCCGCGATTTCGCGGATTGCGTTGACGCAGACAGCATCCACCGGATTTGCGGAGGGGCAGGCAGAGTTTCGCCCAGCGCCAAAGTTGGCGAAGGTTGCCGTTGATCCGGCGGTTTTGGCGAAGGCGGCTGAAACTGCGGGCGGTGTGCAGGATACGGGTTTACGCGATGCACTTGCATTGCTGGCGCAGAATGTTTTAACGCGGACGAAATGATGAAAAGGGTTGATCTGATGGTTACGAAATTTGGGCTGGCGGCATTGTCTGTTGTTCTCGCGACCGGTTTTGGTGGGCTGTCGGGTGGATCAGCCTTTGCTGAAACCGCAACGCCGCCTGTGGCTGCAACGGCCATCACTGTTCCCGATATGATCATCGGCAACAAAGACAGCAAAGTGACGCTGATGGAATATGCCAGCTTCACTTGCCCGCATTGCGCGCAGTTTCATCAGGACGTGTTCAAGCAGTTGAAGAAAGATTACATCGACACCGGCAAGATCAAGTTTGTTTACCGCGAGGTGTATTTTGATCGCTACGGGCTTTGGGCCGCGATGATTGCGCGCTGCGGCGGAGAGATGCGGTATTTCGGAATATCTGACATTCTGCTGTCAACGCAAAAGGAATGGGCAGGGACTGATGATCCGGCGGTAGTGGTGGAAAACTTGAAAAAGATCGGCCGTACGGCGGGCATGGACGATGCCGCGATGGGCGTGTGTCTGGACAATGCCGATATGGCGCAGGCGATGGTGACGGCCTACCAGACCAATTCCGAGGCGGATAAGGTGGAAGGCACGCCGACGCTGTTGGTGAACGGGGTTAAATATACCAACATGCCCTATGACGAGTTGAAGGCAATTCTGGACGCGGAACTGGCGAAATAAGCTGATTTTGGCAGGTTAAAGCGGCGGTCTTTGGACCGCCCTTTTTTTGTTTTACAGGCCCAGTTTTGTCAGCCCTTCGTCCAGCGGCGACCAGTCTTGCAGCTGCAGACGCACGGGCAGGGTAAGTCCCTCAGTACGAAAGCTGTCTGGCAGGCGGATGGCATCTTTTTCGGTTGTGACAAGCTGGGCATGCAGCGTATTTGCCTGCGTGTGTAGTCGCTGCATCAAGGCAGGGGTTAGCGGCTGGTGATCGTCCAGCGCGATGGTGGCGGCTATGGTTGCGCCTTCGCCCCGCAGGGTGGTGAAGAACTTTTCCGGGTGGCCGATGCCTGCAAAGGCCAGCACGCGCAGGCCGTGCCAATCCATGCCCATTTTGAGCGGGGCCAAGTGACCCGTCAGGTGCGGCAGAGTGATGTTTGAGCCCCACAGAGCATTGAACCGATTTTGGTTCGGGGGTGTTCCGATGGACAGCAGGAAATCGGCGCGAGCAAGGCCTGTGTTTATGGGTTCGCGAAGTGGGCCCGCGGGGATGCAGCAACCATTGCCGAAGCCCTGCCCTGCATCAACCACGATGATCGACAGGGATTTGCTGACGCTGGAGTTTTGAAAGCCGTCATCCAGCACGATGGCGGTGGCCCCGGCTTGTTCGGCGGCTTTAACCCCAGCGGCGCGGTCTTTTGACACCCAGGTGGGGGCGAAAGCGGCGAGCAGAAGGGGTTCATCCCCTACATCGGCGGCAGTATGGCGCGCGGGATCAACGCGGATGGGGCCGGACATGCGCCCGCCATAGCCGCGTGAGACGATGTGCACCGAACCGTGACCGCGCTGGGCAAGCCGTTCAATCAGGGCGATGGTGGTGGGGGTTTTGCCAGTGCCGCCAGCGTTGAGGTTGCCGATGCAGATCACCGGGATTTTTGCGGTGTAGCCCGGTGTTTGCAGGCGGCGGGCGGTGGCTGCAGCATAAACTCCGCCCAAGGGTGAAAGTATGCGTGCCATTATGCCAGGCTGATCGGGCGCGTTTGCCCAAAAGGCGGGCGGGCGCATCAGATATCGCCATCGATTATGCGGCGGATCAAAGTGATGACGCGGTCTGTCACCTCAGCCCCGTCAGATGCCACACGCCACGCGGCGTTGGCCAAGTGTGCGGCGCGGTCCGGGTCCAACAGTTCTGAAAGGGCGCGGGTCAGGTCTGCTGGCGATGTGACAGCGCGCAAGGCGTTTGCTGCGCTTAATCTGCCAAATTCAAGGCCAAATTCGCCCGGCCTTGACCCGCCGATCAGGGATGATCCGAGTGCCGCCCCTTCCATCGGATTTCGTAGGCAGCCTGTACCAAGCAAACTGCCGCCCAGAAAGGTGATTGACGCAAGGCGGTACCAGAGGCCCAGTTCAGCGGGGCTATCGGCGATCAACACCTCGACCTCTGGTTCTGGTTCTTCGTCCGCCGCGCGCAATGCGACGTTCCAGCCGGTGCTTTGTTCGATTTTTGCGGCCAAGGCTTCGGCCTGTTTTGCGGTTTGCGGAACCACGATCAGCAGCAAGCGGTGCGACATACGCAGGGTGGCGCTGTGGGCCGCGATAATGGCGTCCTCTTCTGCTTCGGCCAGCCCGGCGACCAGCCATGCCGGGCGGGTGGCCATCACTTCGGCCAACGAGGCGCGTTCAGCTTCGGTATGGGCCAAGACGGTGCTTTTTTCCTCCATTCTGCCCGCAACTTCAACGGCTTTAGCGAAGGCACCGGCTTTGCGAAAGGCGCGGGCGGAAGGTTCGTCCAGCGTCAGAATATGGGGAATGGTATTCAGCAGGCTGCGGGCAAGGCCGGGATACCACCCTTCGCGGGACCGCAAAAGATAGGGCATGCGACCCTGCACCATGATCACGGGGATTTGTTGATCAGCCGCTTCGTGCAGAAGTGCCGGGCGCAATTCGCCGTCGGCAAGGATGGCCATTTCGGGCCGCCAATGGGCGAGGAACGCCTTGGTATCGGCAGGCGTGTCGTGGGGTATAGTGTCTTGCAGCACACCTTTAGGCAGGGGCAAAGGCACCGGGCAAGTGATCAGCACGTTGTACCCATCATCAAACGCCAGTCTGCGGGCCAGTTCCAGCATGGGCGATGCCTGATCTGGCCCCGGCACATGCAGCCACACCAGACGCCCATTTGGGCGCGCCGCGCGCGCAGCGGATGGGGCCGCATCACGCCGGTTGGCAAGGTTATAAAGTGTCAGCCCAAGCGAGTATGCCATTGCGTGCGACGCTTATTCGCCGTGATCAGGCGTGCCGGAGCCAGCGGTTTCTTCGTCGCGCAAGCGGTGGATATTGGCGATGAAATACCGGGTATGGGCATTGTCGACGGTACGCTGTGCTTCGGCCTTCCAGGCCACAAAGGCGGTGGCATAATCCGGGAACAGGCCGACCACATGCAGGGCAGCGACGTCTTTGAACACGTTCTTCGTGGGCGATACCAATTCGCCACCAAAGACGAGGTGAAGGCGCTGTGTCATTACGGGAATCCTTTTGGCAATGCTGCGCCGCACTTTAAAGCGACGGGGGCAAAAGGGAAATGCGGATTTCGGGGGCGTTTCACAAGTTGTTTCAGATGTGATCAGCGACCGGGGTCGACTAAGGCATTTGCGCCTGCCCCTATACAGGCCGGGCGTTTGTCTGTATGTGCCGCGCACGGCCCGAGGATTCCGGGGTGTCTGGCAGGGAGGCCACGACGCTAAAGGGGAATAAGGTGCCGGCCAAACCTGGCACCACTGGCGCAGATGCGCCCCCTATATGGGCTGACATGATGAACGAATTTGGTATAGCCGCGCCTTTGGCAGCGGCCTTGGTTGCTAAGGGCTATTCGGCCCTGACCCCCGTGCAAGAAGCAATGTTGGGCGACGATGTTGCCGGGCGCGATTTGCTGGTTTCGGCGCAGACGGGGTCTGGCAAGACGGTGGCCTTTGGCATCGCGATTGCGGATGAATTGCTGCGCGGGGCGGATCGGTTGCTGTTTGCGGACGTGCCGATGGCCCTGATCGTGGCCCCGACGCGGGAATTGGCGTTGCAGGTGGCGCGGGAATTGGATTGGCTTTACGCCGAATCCGGCGCATTGATTGCGACTTGCGTTGGCGGCATGGATTACCGCACGGAAAAGCGGGCGTTGGACCGCGGCGCGCATATTGTTGTCGGCACGCCGGGGCG
>JACMNW010000303.1 GCA_014378345.1 Pseudorhodobacter sp.
AGTGGCTAAAATCAAACCGCAAACGGTCGGGCGCATTCAACGACCCGCGCTGCCCTACATGATTGCCAAGTGTGCGGCGAAGGGCCTCGTTCAGCAGGTGGGTGGCCGAATGGTTGGCTTGTACAGCACCGCGCCGCCCGCCATCAACACCCAGCTCGGCCCCTTGCCCACTTACAATTTCGCCCTCCGTCACATCAGCCACATGCAAAATAAGGCCTTGGGCTTTTCGGGTGTCGGTTATGCGGGCAAGCCCGGTCGTGGTACGTAGAATACCTGCATCACCCACCTGCCCTCCACTTTCCGCATAGAACGGTGTCTGGTTAAGCACGATTTGCACCGATTGCCCAACGCTGGCTTTGGCAACGGCGGCGCCACCTGCGACAATTGCCAAAATCTGGCCTTCAGCGGTTTGGGTATCGTAGCCCAGAAATTCGCTGCCGCCATGCTGTTCTGCCAGATCAAACCAGATCGCAGCATCTGCCGTCTCGCCCGTGCCGGCCCAACTTGCCCGTGCTTTTGCTTTTTGTTCGGCCATTGCGGTGTCAAAACCGGCCGTATCAACAGTGCGGCCCAGTTCGCGCAGCGCATCTTGGGTCAGATCAAGCGGAAAGCCGTAAGTATCATACAGTTTAAACGCCGCTGCACCTGGCAACGCGGCTCCTGTAGGCAGACGCGCCACTTCGTCATCCAGCAGATGCAAACCGCGTTCCAACGTTTGGCGAAACCGGGTTTCCTCTAACCGAAGGGTTTCTTCAATCATCGCTTGCCCCTGGGCCAGTTCAGGATAAGCCGCCCCCATTTGGCGCACGAGTGCGGGTACCAAACGGTGCATCACCGGATCTTTTGCCCCCAACTGGTGCGCATGACGCATGGCACGCCGCATAATCCGGCGCAAAACATAACCGCGCCCTTCATTGGATGGCATCACCCCATCGGCGATCAGGAAAGACGTGGACCGCAGATGATCGGCAATCACCCGGTGGTGGGTTTTGCCCGGGCCGTCAGGGTCTGAATGGGTGGCATGAGCTGATGCCTCAATCAGGCTGCGCATAAGATCGGTATCGTAATTGTCATGCTTGCCTTGCAACAGCGCCCCGATGCGTTCCAGACCCATGCCGGTGTCGATGCTTTGCATATCAAGCGGCCGCATCGTTCCATCGGCGAACTGTTCATTCTGCATGAACACGTTGTTCCATATTTCAATAAACCGGTCGCCGTCTTCGTCCGGGCTGCCGGGCGGGCCACCAGCGATATGATCACCGTGATCATAAAAAATTTCCGTGCATGGGCCGCAGGGCCCCGTCGGCCCCATGCGCCAGAAATTATCATCGGTAGGAATGCGGATAATGCGGTTGTCCGGCAGGCCCGCCACCTTTTTCCAAAGCTCCGCCGCCTCATCATCGGTGTGGTAGACAGTGACGCACAGCTTGTCTTTGTTGATGCCGAAATCACGGGTCAACAATTCCCAGCTAAAGGCAATCGCATCGGCTTTGAAATAATCGCCAAAGCTGAAATTGCCCAGCATTTCGAAAAACGTATGGTGGCGTGCCGTGTAGCCGACATTGTCCAGATCATTGTGCTTGCCGCCCGCCCGCACGCATTTCTGCGCCGAGGTGGCACGAACATAATCGCGTTGTTCTACGCCAGTGAAACAGTTTTTGAACTGCACCATCCCGGAATTGGCAAACATCAACGTAGGATCGTTGCGCGGCACAAGCGGCGAACTTTCAACTTGACGATGCCCGTTTCGCACGAAAAATTCAAGGAATGTTGACCGGATGTCGTTCAGGGATGGCATATTATTGGGGCTCTCTATCGGGCTTTGTGCAGGGCTTTTGCACCCGTTTAGCCGCGCCCACCAGCCCTGTCCATCGCAACAAGGGTCCACACAGGAAAACGGGCCAAGGGTTTACGCCCCTGACCCGTATCTTTTGGTAAATCGAGTTTACATATCGACCAAATCATCCCCGGATGCGGCTTCGGCCATATGAAAATCCAGCCCGTTGGCGGCGCGAATTTTATCTTCGATAGCATTCGCGACAGACGGATTAGATTTCAAGTATTGCTTGGCATTATCGCGGCCCTGGCCAATCCGTTCATCGCCGTAGGAATACCAAGACCCGGATTTTTCTACGACACCCACTTTGACGCCCAAATCAACCAGCTCACCCACCTTTGAGATGCCCTCGCCGTACATGATATCAAATTCGACCTGCTTGAAGGGGGGGGCGACCTTGTTTTTCACCACTTTCACGCGGGTGGCATTGCCGACCACTTCATCCCGGTCCTTGATCGCGCCAATGCGGCGGATATCAAGCCGCACGCTTGCATAGAATTTCAACGCGTTACCGCCGGTCGTTGTCTCCGGGCTGCCGAACATCACGCCGATTTTCATGCGGATCTGGTTGATGAAAATCACCATACAATTACTGCGCCCTATGCTGGCGGTCAGTTTGCGCATGGCCTGGCTCATCAAACGGGCTTGGGCGCCCATTTGCATATCGCCCATGTCGCCCTCAATTTCTGATTTTGGCGTAAGGGCCGCAACTGAATCCACAACCACAAGGCTCACCGCGCCAGAACGAACAAGCGTATCCACAATTTCCAACGCTTGTTCACCGGTATCCGGTTGGCTGATCAGCAATTCATCCAGATCAACGCCTAGCTTTTTGGCATATTGCGGGTCAAGCGCATGTTCAGCATCCACAAAGGCACAAACGCCGCCCTTTTTCTGTTCTTCCGCCACAACGTGCAGCGTCAGCGTTGTTTTGCCCGACGACTCTGGTCCGTATATTTCAATAATCCTGCCCTTTGGCAGGCCGCCAATGCCCAAGGCAATATCCAGACCGATGCTGCCGGTTGATGTGGCCTCAATATCCATGGCCGGGCTATCCGCCCCTAGCCGCATGATCGAGCCTTTGCCAAATTGCCGTTCTATCTGGGCAAGCGCGCTTTCGAGGGCCTTCGATTTATCACCAGACTTATCCATATCGCGCTTTCCGTTCAGATCGAGGAGTGTCGCCGTTGCCATGTGCCTATCCTTATTTCACAGCCGCAGATCAGCGGCAATCGTTGCGTTTGTTCCCTAAGTGTTCTCATCTGTATGGGGCCAAAAGAAGAACATATCAATCACTTTTTCCTAAATTTAGCTTTTTATGAAATCAGTTAAGGGTTAGTTAAAGCGCGCAATCTAAGTGACTTAATTTCGATAAGGAGCAGAAATGCTTGTTTTCTGGAAGCCTAAACTGGTGTTTTTAGCAACGCCGAAAACAGGAACCGCTGCAATCGAAGCGGCACTCGAATCATTGGCTGCGGTTGCCATTCCGCGCCCCCCGGCGCTGAAGCACACCACAGTCCGGCGCTATCATCAGTTTTTGCACCCCTACCTGGAGGCGGCGCCAGGTGGGCCGTATGCCGCAGTGGCGCCTATTCGGGAACCACGCGATTGGTTGGGCAGC
>JACMNW010000304.1 GCA_014378345.1 Pseudorhodobacter sp.
CGCAGAACGGCACCGCTTTCGCACAGGCACGGGCCAGTTGGCGGAACTGGCGCTGAAAGATGTGGCCGCCGCGATGCTGGGCCATTTGGGCATCATCGGTGAGGTATGCGTCAATGGCGTAGACCGCTCCAAATCCGGCAATGCGCTGTACGGGGCTTACGGTCAGGATTTCGCCACGGCTTGCGGCAACCGCGTGATGGTGATCGGTCTGACAGATCGGCAATGGACTGGCCTTGTGCGCACGTTGGCGATGCAGGATGCGATTGCGGTGCTATCTGCACAAACTGCGCTTGATCTGGCCGATGAGGGCAATCGCTACCGCGCGCGCGACGCAATCACCGCACTGTTCGCGCCATGGTTCGCGGCCCGCGATCTGGCCACCATCGCGCCGCTGTTTGACGCGGCCAAACTGACATGGGCACCGTTTCGCAGCTTTGCAGGTGCTGTGCAATTGGACCCAGATCTATCGCCAGATAATCCAATGTTTGCAAACATAATGCAGCCGGGCATTGGCCTTTATCCCGTTCCAGGAAGCGCTGTTACCTCTTCCGCGTTTGACAGAATGCCCCCGCAACCAGCCCCGGTATTAGGTCAGCATTCCGAGGCTATTTTGGCGGATATTCTGGGTCTGAGTGCGGGCCAAATCGGAGCACTCATGGACAAAGGCATCGTCGCAGGGCCGTAAGGGTCACAATCCTGCGTAACGCGCCGACTGCCGCGCGGTCCAGCGCACATCAATTCGGTAACCCGCCTCGCCCTGATCTTCGGCCTGCACCACGCCTTCGGCATGCAGCCACGCGTATTTGCGGCCTTCAGCAAAGCCAAGCGTCAGAACAACGTCCGTTTTCTCATCATCCAGATGCTGCGATATGGCCGCCAAAAGCCCGTCCAGCCCTTCGCCCGTAATGGCAGAAATCGCATAGACCCCGGATATGCCATCCGCTTGCGCCACCAAAGCCGCCTGCAAACTGGGGTCTACCAGATCAAGTTTGTTCCAAACCTCGATCATCGGCGTTGTTGCCTTCACCCCAAGACTGGCCAGAATTTCCGCCACATCGGCAGCCTGCTCACGGCTTTCGGGATGCGAAATATCGCGCACATGCAAGATCAGATCCGCCTCAAGCACTTCTTCCAGCGTGGCGCGAAAGGCCGCAACCAATTGCGTCGGCAGATCGGATATGAACCCCACGGTATCCGAGGCAATCACTTTGCGACCGGATGGCAGCGTGATGCCGCGCATGGTCGGGTCCAACGTGGCAAACAGCATATCCTTGGCCAATACATCCGCGCCGGTCATTCGGTTGAACAGCGTTGATTTACCCGCATTGGTATAGCCAACCAAGGCCACCAGCGGAAACGGCACCTTACGGCGTGCGGCGCGGTGCAATTCGCGGGTTTTTACCACCTTGTCCAACTGCCGCTTGATGCGGATCACCTGATCGTCAATCGCACGGCGGTCAGATTCGATCTGCGTTTCACCCGGCCCACCCACAAAGCCAAAGCCACCACGCTGGCGTTCCAAGTGGGTCCAAGCCCGCACCAATCGCGTGCGCTGAAAGCTCAGGGCGGCCAGTTCCACCTGCAACACACCTTCGCGGGTACGTGCGCGGTCGGCGAAAATTTCCAAAATCAGCCCGGTTCGGTCAAGCAGCTTCACGCCCCATTCCTTTTCCAGATTGCGCTGCTGCACCGGCGATACCGGCCCATCAACAAACACCAAGCCCACATCCAGCGCCAAAAACCGCTCTTTCAGCTCTTCAACCTTGCCAGACCCGAACAGCAAACCGGGCTGCAGGCGCGCAAGACGAACCACCTCCGACCCCACAACATCCATGTCTGGTAAGGCACCGGCCAGAGATACTGCCTCGGCCAAGCCGTGTTCCGGCAAGCGCCGTTTGCGATCTGATTTCAGATCAGGGTGCAACACAAAGGCCCGCATCGCAACCTTTTGCGTACTGTGCATGCCATCAGACGCCACATCAACTATGGCGTCTTCTTCGTTGTCTTCATTGGGTAAATCGGAAATCAGTCTTCACCTTCATACAAGCTGATCGGCGCGCCCGGCATGATGGTGGAAATCGCATGTTTGTACACCAGTTGCGATTGCCCATCCCGGCGCAGCAGCACACAGAAATTATCAAACCACGTAATAACGCCCTGCAATTTCACGCCGTTGATCAAAAAGATCGTGACCGGCACTTTGGCTTTGCGCACATGATTCAGAAATGCATCTTGCAAATTTTGCTTATCGGCAGCCATTTTTTCTTTTGCCTTTTTTTGTTATGGTTCTTATCCCGACCTTCGGCCTATCCCCAAAAGTGCAACGTCAAGTATGATGCGGGATTGAGGGAGTTTCCAGCCCCAATTTCTGTGCCAATCCTAAGTCTGCCCAGACCAGCCTTTTGGCACCAATAAACCGACAACAGCCAAGATTTCCAGCCGCCCCAAGATCATCGCGATGCCCAAAATCCCCATAGGACCCGCGCCAAGATCACCGTAGAGGATTGGCGTGTTACCGACAACTGTGGCCAATTGCCCGGTGGTACTCAGGCAGGCAATGCCAAGAATAAACGCGTTTTCAAAGCCCAAACCAAACAGCGTAAGCGCCACCGTCACAGCCGCAATGGAAAGACCAAAGACCATAAAATAAATCCATGCAAGATACGCACCTTCTCGCCGCAGGCGTCTTGCAACCGGTCCGTGCCCACCTATCGAATGCGGGTGGACAATACGCTCCAACTCCCGCTCGCCGTGCCGCAACAGCGCATAAACCCGCATCAACTTCACCCCGCCAGCCGTTGTTGCAACGCCGCCTCCAAACATAGCCAGGCCCATCAATAGCAACCCCGGCATCCCAAGGTCTGGCCATGCGGCCGATTGAAACCCGGTTGTGGTAAGAAATGAAAGGCTTGTAAACGCCATAGCCCAAACTGCGCCCAATGTCGGATAGACCGCCGAAAGAATTGCGTCACCGTATCCAAGGGCAAACAAGCGCAGTATCAACACAACCGTAACCGCGCCAACAATGCAAAATGCAAGGCCAAGTTCCGGGTCACGCAAAGGCGGGATTGTCTTATCTGTCATCCCAGCAACCGGCCATAGGCGCCGGCTGAGGGCAAAGCCAAGGCATAAGACGATCAGCGCCTCGCCGACAAATCCGGATTGTGCATCAACCAGTCCGGAAACCGAAGAAATGCCGCTGGTGGACAGGGTTCCCATTGCATGGCAAAGCGCAATCAACGCCGTATCGCCTGCCACCAAAAGTGCGACCCACAGCGCCAGCGTCAGCCCCGCGTAAATTGGAAACAGCAGGGCTGCAAAATGATACATCCGCTGCGACAGGCCCGCTGTTCTGCCCCTCTGATGTGCGGGCCCGGCACGAACCTGACTGCGCCCAACCAGCAATTCTACGCCACCAAGGCCAACCGGGGCCAAAACAGAGGTTACCACAAGCAGGGTGTAGAACCCACCCAGCCAACCGATCAGCGCTCTCCAGAAATGTATGGGGTCAGCCAGTGTTTCGGGCACAGCAAACACGGTTGCCCCTGTTGCGGTAAAGCAAGATATCATCTCAAACCAGGCCGCGTGAAATGACAATTCAGGAACAGATTGATGCAGCGGCACAGCCAAGATAACTGGCACCAAAATATAGCTGCAAACGACCGTCAAAAGAAGGCCTTGTTCCCGGTCGCCGGCGCGGTGGCTGGCGGTAGCCAGTGCTATCATGGCAGTCAGGACCAAGAGCACACAACCCGAATAAAAGAACGCCCGCGCCACATCGAATTGGCCTAAAGCCACGGCATAGGCTGCGGGCAAAACCATCACGGCACAGCCCGCTCCCATCAGAATCACCAAAATCGGCAAATCCAGCAGGCGGCGCAGGTCGATCATTTCGAAAAGTCGATTGTGACCTGCAGCAAGCGTTCCACTTCAGGAATATCCGCCGCCATCGCAAACAAGGCGATGATATCTCCCGCTTCAATTCGCAGATCGCCCGTTGGTTTGATTACTTTTTCGCGGCTCATCACCGCTCCGACCAAAACACCTTCAGGAAACTCAATATCCCGGATCAATCTGCCCGCAATCGGCGATGTCGTCAGCACCTGCGCCTCAATCACCTCGGCCTCTGAATCGCCAATGGAATAGATCGCACGCACCCGCCCCTGCCGGATATGGCGCAGGATCGAGCTTACCGTTGTTGCCCGCGGGTTGATGTAGGCGTCAATTTCCAGCGGCCCCATCAAGGGTGCAAGCGTCGGATCATTCACCAGCGCAATCGCCATCTGACAACCGGCTTGTTTGGCGCGCACCGCAACCAAGAGGTTGGTTTTATCATCATCGGTCACGGCAAGAACGGCGTCCGCCTTGTCGATGCTGGCCTCCATCAACATATCCATATCCATGCCGTCACCATGCAATACGACCGTGCGCTGCAGCTGGTCGGCAGACTGTTCTGCCCGAGCGCGGTCTATTTCTATGATCTTGGCGCGCACCCTGTCGGACCTGGCTTCCAGCGCACGGGCAACACCAAGTCCCACATTTCCGCCGCCAACAATCACAATGCGTTCTTGTTTTTTCGTCTTCTTTCCAAAGATTTCCAACGATCTGTTAATGTCTTCCGCATGACTGAAAACATAAATCTGATCGCCCGCCAAAAGCTCATCCGCCGCGTCTGGCACGAACAGCCGCTGATCGCGCCGCACGCCAACCACAATCGCGCGCAGCGTCGAAAACAATTCGTTCAATTGCCGCAAAGGCGTGTTGAGAACTGGGCAATCGTCATCAAGCGCTATGCCCAGCAGCTGTGCTTTTCCGCCCATAAAGTTTTCACTGTCAAAGGTGGCGGGGGCAGCAAGGCGTTGCAAAGCCGCCTCGGCCACTTCCCGCTCGGGGCTGATGATCACATCAATCGGCAAGTGATCGCGGCGAAACAAATCAGAATACAGCGGGTCTTGATAGTTCTGGCTGCGCAAGCGGGCAATAGTGCGCCGTACATTGAAGACAGAATGTGCCACCTGACACGTGACCATATTCACTTCATCAGAATAGGTAGCGGCGATGATCATATCGGCATCCCGGGCACCTGCGCGGGCCAGAACGTCCGGATATGAAGAAAACCCCACAACCCCTTGAACTTCCAATGCTTCGGTGACGCGGCGCACCAGATCTGCATTGCTGTCAACCACTGTTACATCATTCTTTTCACCTGCAAGCTGGCGTGCAATTTGCCAGCCCACCTGCCCTGCGCCACAGATGATAACCTTCATCGTCCGCCTCGTTCTTTTTGGCCAAATCGCCACGGTTTGACGCCAATCACAGGCGTTAGTCCTTCGCAGATGCGGACGCGATGGTCAATCAGCGGGGGCACGGCAATATCAGTCTTCCCAATCGTGCTAGTCGTCCTGTTCGTCCAAGTCTTCTTGGTCACTTTGGGGCGCGCGACCACTTGCTTTGGACGTTGTCATCACACCCAATGACTTTAGCTTTCGGTGCAATGCGGACCGCTCCATCCCAACAAAGTTGGCTGTGCGGCTGATGTTGCCACCAAAGCGGCCTATCTGCGTCAGCAGATATTCGCGTTCAAACAGCTCGCGTGC
>JACMNW010000031.1 GCA_014378345.1 Pseudorhodobacter sp.
AAAACGACGTTCATATTTCAAGCCTAGGCGTTTGGCACAGTCTTCCGCCTTGGCATCCAACGCTGGGTCGTTGGTTTGCGCCTGATACACCAGCTTGGTATAATTCCCAAAATACATGTTGCGTAATTCGGGGTGCGGGCCCAGGCCCAAGGGCCGCCAGACGAAGGCATCAAACTGCCGGACCAGAAAATCGGTTAGGTAAAAGGCGGTAAATTCGGTATCGGCATGGGCCGCAAAATCTGCGTTGCCTTGAAAAAACGAATAACAATGTGGGCCTTCGACCATCTGCACACCCAGATCCTTGCACTTTTGCTGCAAATGCCCGCCAGTACCACAGTCGGCGTAGACGATGAAAATCTGATCATATCTTTCACGATATTCAGCAACAGCAGCCTCAACTGCCGGAGTGATTTTATCCGGGTACAAGTGCAGGTTGGCAGGCAAGCATTGCAGATCAATATGATCCCAATGGTTGATGCGCTTAAGGGCAATTATTTCATGCGCCAGTGCACCACAGGCAATCAGCAGTAGGCGCCCTGTCAGCGCAGGCGGCATGCCAGAGGTGGTAAGGCTAACGTCGTCGGGTGTTAGCGCCACTGCCTTGCGCCTAAGATCAAGCTTCCAGCCATAGCGGCAAAGCCGAGTGCTATCAGTGGCACATGCGCCCATAGTGCGAGGGCAATCGTTGCACCTGCAGCGACGATGACAAAGGCAATCAGACCAATAAAGTGGGGCAGGGGCATAATGCGTCTCCTATCCTTACCAATGTGGTCTTGCTTGGCCGGATTTCCAAGGCGGAAGTGAAGAAATTTCGCGGGTTCCGAAAATTTGATCCAGAATCCGCCGATGTTTCAGGCACGGCCGGGCTTTAGGCGTTCATTGCATTGTGCTTGCGCAGCATAAAGGATTTGGCGGTTTCAACGGCTACGGCGGCATCGCGGCAATAGGCATCGGCACCAATGGCTTTACTGAATTCTTCGTTCAGGGGGGCACCGCCGACCATGACGATGTAATCGTCGCGCATGCCTTTTTCTTTCAGCGTATCGATCACGACCTTCATATAGGGCATGGTGGTGGTCAGCAGGGCCGACATGCCAAGGATATCGGGCTGTTCTTCCTCAATCGCGGCCAGGTATTTCTCAACCGAGTTGTTGATGCCAAGATCGCGCACTTCGAAACCCGCGCCTTCCATCATCATGCCGACAAGGTTTTTGCCGATATCGTGGATATCGCCTTTTACCGTGCCGATCACCATTTTGCCCATGCGGGGCGCACCAGTTTCGGCCAGCAGCGGTTTCAGAATAAACATGCCGCCTTTCATTGCATTGGCGGCAAGCAGCACTTCGGGCACGAACAGAATGCCATCGCGGAAGTCTGCGCCAACGATGGTCATGCCCGCAACAAGCGCTTTGGTCAGCACGTCGTAGGGGGTCCAATCGCGGCCAAGCAAGATATGCACGCCGTCCTCAATCTCTTCCTTCAGACCGTCGTACAGATCGTCGTGCATTTGCAGCACAAGTTCATCATCAGACAGGTCTGCCAGAATGATATCTTCGTTATCGTCGGCCATATGATGTGCTCCTGCAGGATATCTTACGTTGTCAATGGGCCGAATAGGCCGCAATGACTTTGCACTTTACGACATGCCCCGGATGAAAGCCGACAGCAAGAGGGCTTTGGGTAGAATGCAGTGGCATTTGTTCGCTGAATGTTCTAAATTGACTGGATGGGAGATAGGGAAAACAATCTGTTGCCGGGGCAGCGTTTGCGGGCGCGGGCCGCTGTTTCCAATACCGTGGGGCGGTTTGAGGGGCTGTCGCGCGCGGGCGTCAGCGACGGGTGGGATATTCCCGAAGATGACCGGTTGGTGCAGACGGAAGTGCGTGTTGAAAGCTCGCGGTCTGCGCTAAGCTATAACCGATCACCGGATTTGCCGTTTGACCGATCGATCAACCCGTACCGAGGCTGCGAACACGGCTGCATTTATTGCTTTGCGCGGCCAAGTCATGCGTTTTTAAACCTGTCACCGGGGTTGGATTTTGAGACGAAGTTGATAGCCAGACCGGGGATTGGCGCGGTGTTGGCGCAGGAATTGTCGGCCAAGGCTTATAAGGTGGAGGTGGTGGCGATTGGTACGAATACGGATCCTTACCAACCCATTGAGGCTAAGTATGGCGTGATGCGCGAAGTGCTGGGGATACTGCGCGATTTTAATCATCCGGTGGCAATTACGACCAAGGGCACGCTGGTAGAGCGGGATTTGGATATTCTGGCACCGATGGCGGGGCTTGGTTTGGCGCGGGTGGGGGTGTCGATAACTACACTGAATGCGGGACTATCGCGCAAGATGGAGCCACGGGCGGCAGCGCCTTTGCGGCGGTTGGCGGTGATACGGCGGTTGACCGATGCAGGCGTGCCGGTGCGGGTTATGGTGGCCCCGGTTGTGCCGGGGTTGACCGACCATGAGGTGGAGCCGATTTTGCAGGCGGCGAAAGATGCAGGTGCGGTGGCTGCCAGTTTCATCATGCTGCGGTTGCCGCGCGAGGTATCGGGGTTGTTTCAGGATTGGTTGGCACAGCATTACCCAGACCGTGCGGCCAAGGTGATGGGCCGGGTGCGCGAGTTGCATGGCGGGCGGGATTACGACCCGGAGTTTGGCAAACGGATGCGGGGCGAGGGGGTTTGGGCCGATCTGATGGCGAAGCGGTTTGCCGTGGCGGCGCGGCGGTTGGGGTTGGGTGCACCGCAGCCAAAGCTGCGCTGCGATCTTTTCGCCCGGCCCGCAAAGGCGGGGGATCAGCTGGCGCTGTTTTGAGGTGAGTGCGAAAGCGATTTCTGCGCAGAAATCGGGACAAATTCTGCGCAGAATTTGGCTGCGCCCTTAGTGGGCGCGCAGCGATCCGGAAAACCGGTTCACAGGTTTCGAAATGTGCCCTAGCCGCGCCGCCCGCGCCGTTCGCGTTTGGGATCGCCGGATGTGTCGCCGGTACCATCTGACGCGGAGGAAAAGCCGCCTAACGCGCTGGTGATCGCGTCCAGCGTTGGAATGCCGCCCTTTGGCCTTGTTTCCAAGGCATGGCGCATGGCGCGCAGGTGTTCCGGCATGGTGCCGCAGCAGCCACCGATGATGCGCACGCCAGCGTCGCGGGCCAAAACGGCATAGTCGGCCATCAGATCCGGCGTGCCATCGTAATGGATGTGGCCGTCGTGGTATTTTGGTATCCCTGCGTTGCCCTTGGCGATGATCGAGCGGCTGGTACCTTGCGCCACAAACCCAAGCACGGTGCGCATCAGGTCAGACACGCCAACACCGCAATTTGCGCCAAAGGCAATGGGTGCGTTTGGCAGTTTTTCCACCATTTCGACCATCGCAGCAGACGTGACGCCCATCATGGTGCGCCCGGCCGTGTCAAAGCTCATGGTGCCACACCAGGGCATTCCGGCCAAGGCTGCGGCTTCGGCTGCGGCACGGTATTCTTCGGGGGCGGAAATGGTTTCCATCCACAGCACATCTGCACCACCAGCTTTCAACCCCTCAGCTTGTTCGTGGAACATCTCAACCGCGAGCGCATGGGTCAGCGGGCCAACAGGCACCATAATTTCGCCGGTGGGGCCTACCGATCCTGCCACCACAACCGGGCGGCCTGCAGCATCAGCGATTTCACGCCCTAAACTCGCGGCAACGCGGTTGAGTTCATGCACCCGGTCTTGAAAGCCGTGCAATTTTAAGCGGCTGGCATTGCCGCCAAAAGAATTGGTCAGGAACAGGTCTGATCCGGCATCAACAGCGCCTTTGTAGAGTTTGCGGATATTGTCTGGTTGTTCGACATTCCACATCTCAGGCGGCTCACCCGACGAAAGGCCCATGTTGAACAGGTTCGTGCCAGTCGCGCCATCGGCAAGCAGCCAGTCATTTTTGGCAAGAAGTTTTGACAGAAGATCGGTGGACATTGGCTTGCCTTTGGTTGGATCACGGGCGCGTGTGCCCCCCTTTGCCATGGCTACACCTGAGAGGCAATTTCATATTCTGCATGATCATGATGAACGGTGGATGGAGTTGGTGGCGGAAAGTGCACTTCGCGGGCGATTTCTGCCCCTGCTATGGCCAGACCGGGGCGATGCGGTGCTGCCAAATACAGGGTCTGCCAGTTCGGCACGAAAGACGATTTGAACTGCGCAAGACCAGTCTGGTTGCCGCCCAAAAACCGGTGAACCAGATTTGCCAACCGCGTGATTGGCGCCGCGGTCAGTGAAGCAAGCGGCACCGCCGACAAGGACAATCGCGGAATATCCTGTGCCGCAGCATCAGTGACGGCTGCGGCGATCAGCGCCTGCATGGTGCCATCTGGCGTGACTGCGGTGTGGCGCATAAGATCAAGCGTCCATTCATCTTTTCCGGTGTGAAGGCTGATGAACGCAACAGGCTTGTTGCCGAATGATGCCACATAAACGCGTTGGCCTTGGTGATATCGGCGATCAAACCGGCCCATGGAAAAGCCACGCTCGGTGCCGTGGCAGGCAATCCATTCGGCGTTTATCTGGGCCAATGCGTCCCAATTTTGCGGGGGTGTCGTGATGGCGATGCCAGATTGCGCCGCCCGCCGCAATTTACGGCGCAGACCGGCGCGGGACGGGCTGTCAAGGGCAAAGGCGCTTGGGTCCAGCCACGCTTCGCGCGCGATGGGTCGCAGTATAAGACCAAGTTGGCGCGCAGCAATGGCGGTGCGGGCCGTGCATTTATAAAGGATAGGCAGGCGGCTTTCTGTTTTGGCGGCATCTATCAGCGCGGTAATGGCGCGTTTGATATCATATCCGTTCAGTCTGGTCTGGGCAGTGCCGGGTATCGGATCCAAAAGCGCCACCAAGCAATGGGGTGTGCGGCCCGCAAGCCACGCCTGATCATACCCGGCGGATATCAGGTTAAGGTGGCCCTGTGCTGACAGGCTTGCCTCTGCGCGGTGAGCGCAATTGATCAGCGCTGGTTGTGGGACTAATGGGGCCAGTTTGCGGTTTTGGTTCGGGCCGCGGATGGCCATGCCCGCACCGATGATGGCGGGAAGTGCGAAATAGACCGCGCGCCATGCCAAAATGGCGGCCAAAAGGGGTGCCTCCGGTAGATTTGGCAACAGCGCAAGCAGGGTAATTTCAAAGGCCCCAACACCGCCGGGCGTACCCGAGATCAGACCCGCGCCCAACGCGACTAAGAATGCGGGCAACAGGGTCGCAAAGGGCAACACAAGGTCTGGCGGACACAGCACCCAAAGTGCGACGGCGGCGGTTAGTGTATCAATCGCGGCTAAAGCCAAAAGGCGGCTGATAACAAAAAGATTAGGCCACGCAAAGCGGTGAAATCTGGGGGCTATAGCACTGATAAGGATCAAGATTATGCAAATGACTAGCACGCCAACGGCCAAAGGTTTGAATGGGGCTTGGGGCAGGATGGCCAACACAGTCGCGGTAATAACCGCCCAGCCAAACAGGAAAAATACGGCGACAAGGGTGGTTATCTTGGCAGCTTGCCACAGGGTTTGATCTGGCAACATGCGCCACCGCAAAATGGCCCCCGTGATCACGCCAAGGCCAAGCGTTTGGCTGACGGCAATTGCCGTGGCCCCGGCGCGGCGGGCATCGACGGGGCGTGCGCCGGTGGCAAGATAGCGGTGAATCACGCCGTCATAATGGCCCACAGCCCAAAAGCTGGCGGCAGTGGCAAGAATTGCGGTCAACCACTGGTCGGGGGCTAAAGCGATAAAGTGACCACGTGTTTCATGCAGCGGCATGTCCGACAGGCGGTTGGCAAGCAACCAAAGAAACGCAATCGCAACAAGGCCAGCCAACCCCGCCTTGCCCACCAGGCGCCGCCATTGCCCCGGCGGCAGGGCGGCACGGGCGGCAGCAAATGATTTTTGAATGGGACGTGCCATGCTGTTGAACCCTTTGCTGATCACCTGCCGTGGTCATCAGGCTTAGGGGATCAGGGTTCAGGCAAGCTTAACGGATCAAATTGTTTTTAAAGAAATGGGCTGCCCCTGACGGACAGCCCAAGCTGCAAACTGTAAAGACAGCTTAAGCTTCGTCCATCAACTGCGATTTGGCTTGCGGTAAAAGCTCTGCCAGTTTTGCGCGAATGTCATCGGCGGTGGCGTGCCCCGCCAGATCGGCGGCGACTTTGCGCACGACATCTTCGGTGCCCGCTTCTTCAAAGTCGGCTTGAACGACCGACAACGCATAGGCCGCAGCCGCATCACCCGATTTGCCCATCAGGCCAGCCGCCCAAAGGCCCAAAAGCTTGTTGCGGCGTGCTTCGGCACGAAACTGCATGTCGGCGTCATGCGCAAATTTGGATTCGAACGCTTTTTCGCGATCGTCGAAGCTGGCCATTGGCAAATCCTTTCGTAAAATTATTGTTGAGTCTCATATGCCCTCGCACGGCTATTCCTGCAAGGGGGCCGCTGCGATTGCCTTGCAGGGCGGGCACGGTTGGCATATGGGTGCAGCAAAGATGGGGCGGGGCATGCGGGCAGCCCCGGGTCGCCATTTGATCGGAGTGTTCATGGCGCGGCGCAAGAAGGTTTATGAAGGCAAGGCCAAAATCTTGTATGAAGGTCCGGAACCGGGAACCCTGATCCAGTACTTCAAGGATGACGGGATTTCCAGCGGGCCGGAGGCTGCAGTTGCCGTAGATGGCAAAGGGGTTTTGAACAACCGTTTGTCAGAATTCTTTATGGCGGGCCTGAACAGCATCGGGGTGCCGACGCATTTTATCCGCCGGGTGAACATGCGCGAGCAACTGGTGCGGATGGCGGAAATTCTGCCACTGGAAATTGTTGTGCGCAATTTTGCCGCGGGTGAGCTGTCAACGCGGCTGGGCATTCCGGAGGGCACCGCGCTGCCGCGGCCGATTGTGGAATATTATTTCAAGGACGATAAGCTGGGCTCCCCCTTGGTGGCCGAAGAACATATCGTGGCGTTTGGCTGGGCCAATCAACAGGATCTGGACGATGTCATCGCACTTGCGTTGCGGGTGAACGACTTTCTTTCGGGCGTGATGATGGGCGTTGGTATCAGGCTGGCCGATTTTCGCATCGAGGTGGGGCGTATCTGGGAGGGTGATTTCATGCGTCTGATTGTGGCGGATGAGATCAGCCCGGACAGTTGCCGCTTGTGGGACATGCGCGGCAATGAAGCGTCGGAACGCGACGGCGTGGCGCGCGAGCCGGGGCCGCTGGCAGATGTGTATACCGAACTTGCGCGGCGGTTGGGGGTGTTGCCATCAAATGTGACGCACACCACCAAGCCTACTTTGATTAACTGAAGGGACCCCGACCGATGAAAGCGCGCGTGCATGTGATGTTGAAAGACGGCATTCTGGACCCGCAGGGCGAGGCGGTGCGTCATGCGCTGGGCACATTGGGATATGGTGGTGTTTCTGGTGTTCGGCAGGGCAAGGTGATCGAGTTGGACTTGGCGGGCACGGACCGGGTTGCGGCTGAAGCGGATGTGCGGGCGATGTGTGAAAAGCTTCTGGCCAATACGGTGATCGAGAAGTTCAGCATTGAGATTGTGTGAGGCGCAGGCGTGTGGCCTTAGGGCAATTCAGAATTTTAGGTAAAATTCTGGGCAAAAATCTGTGCAGATTTTTACTGTGCCAGCAGTGTGACTTAGGTACTTTGGAATAAAACGGGGGGCTGTCTGCCCCCGTCGCCGCAGCGCGGCGCCCCCCCCGAGGATATTTGTACCAAAATGAAAATCGAGGTCTGGAAGCCAAGGACGGCGTCGGGTAAGCGCACTACAGCGTGTTTGTCAGGGGAATTGCTATGAAAGCTGCCGTCATTACCTTTCCAGGATCTAATTGCGATCGTGATTTGGTGGTTGCGTTTGAAGCGGCGGGTTTTGAGGTTGAACGGGTTTGGCACAAGGAAACTGATCTGCCGCGTGGTGTGGATGTGGTTGGCATTCCTGGCGGGTTTTCTTTTGGCGATTACTTGCGCTGCGGGGCGATTGCAGCCCGGTCACCGATTGCGGCGGCTGTTCATGGTCATGCGGCGCGAGGCGGGTATGTGTTGGGCATTTGTAACGGATTTCAGGTGTTGACGGAAACCGGGCTGCTGCCGGGGGCATTAATGCGCAACGCGGGCTTGAAGTTCGTGTGTAAGGTTGTGCGATTGCGGGTAGATGCGGTCACTGACTTTACGCAAAGCTATGGCTTGGGGTCCGAGATTAGTTTGCCCATTGCTCACCATGATGGCAACTACACGGCTGATGCCAATACTCTGGCGCGGCTGGAGGGTGAGGGGCGGGTGGCCTTTCGCTATACCAACAATCCGAACGGTGCTGCGGGCGATATTGCGGGCATTGTGTCTGACAACCGCCGCGTGTTGGGCTTGATGCCGCATCCAGAGCGCGCAATTGATGCCCGGCTTGGCGGCACGGACGGCGCGGGCGTGTTCGGGTCGCTTATGGGCGGGATGGCGCTGGCCTGAAGGGGTAGTGCTTGAGGCGGGGCTTGACGGGGCATAAACCCACTGCATGACCGAGGTTGATGTAGAAGAACTGGAATCTGGACTGCCGCAAGGCATGTCTTGGCGCGCGAAAGTGGTTATCGCGCTGATGATGCTGTTCGCGGTCGCCGTTGTTTTAACGACGAACCGCTGGCTGACTGACCGTTTTACCGACACCACCCGCAACCGCGCTGAATTGCGACTTGCGCTGTATTCGGGAAATATCATCACCGAATTGCAGCGCACGGCAGTCGTGCCCTTGTTGCTTGCGCGCGACCCGGAATTGATCAGGGCGCTAAGTGATGCAGATTTTTCTGGCACGTCATCGCGGCTAATTTCTTTTCAAACCGAAATTGGTGCGGCGTCGATTTTGTTGTTGGATGCAGAAGGGCGGACGGTTGGGGCAACCGACCGGAATTTGCTTGGATCCGGGCACGCGCCTGATGGCGCTTTTGTGAACGCTTTGCGCGTGAATGAAACAGTATTCACGGTGACCAAGGCCGATACCGGTTCGCATGAATTTACCTATTCGCGGGCCATCCAATCAGAGGGTAAGGCGATTGGGGTGATTGTGGTGGCCGCCGATCTGATGAAGTACGAACGTGCCTGGGCGGGCCTGCAAGATGTCGTGCTGGTAACGGACAGTGAAGGCACGGTTTTGCTGTCGACCGAATTACGCTGGCGCGGGTTAAGTCTGGATCAGGCACTGGCCACGACACCGGCATCAACCGCGATTGGCCGCGCCTTTAAGGCCACGACGGATTGGGCGCAAAAGGCCCCTGACGCCTATTTTTCTGGCGAAGCGGTGATGAAAACTGAGGCGCGGGTGCCGTTCCGGGGCTGGCGATTGATTACATTCACCGCCTACGATTCCATCCGTGAGCAGGTCAACGGCGTGTTGGCTTTGGAAATTATGGGTTTTGCCATTCTGGCGGCTTTGACGTTTTATCTTTTGTCGCGCAGGGCGTGGTCGCAGTCTTTGGGCTTTCAGAAAGAATCAGCTGAACTGCGGCTTTTGAACGCAAGGCTGCAGCGCGAAGTAGCGCAGCGCGAAAAGGCGCAAAAGGATCTGGAAGTGGCCGAGTTGACGCTTGCGCAATCGTCTAAGCTCGCGGCTTTGGGCGAGATGTCGGCGGCGGTGAGCCATGAGTTGAACCAGCCGCTGGCGGCGATGAAGACCTACCTTGCAGGGGCGCGGTTGTTGTTGCAGCGCAAGCGGCCGGATGAGGCGCTATCGTCGTTCCAGCGGATTGATGATCTGATTGAACGGATGGGCGCGATAACGCGGCAGTTGAAATCCTACGCCCGCAAGGGCGGCGAGGCGTTTGAGCCGGTGGATTTACGCGCCTGTGTGTCATCAGGTCTGTCGATGATGGAGCCGCAGCTAAAGCTGCGGGTGGTGCGGATCACCCGCACCTTGCCACGCACGCCGGTGATCGTGAATGCAGATCGGCTGCGGCTGGAACAGGTGATCATCAACCTTTTGCGCAATGCGCTGGATGCCACTAAGGACAGCAAGTCGCCGCAGATTGATATTATCCTTACGGCGGGGGACAGCGCGGTTCTGTCGGTGCGCGATAATGGGCACGGGATTGTTGATCTCGATAACCTGTTCGAGCCGTTTTACACCACCAAGAAGCCGGGCGAGGGGGTGGGGCTTGGCCTTGCCATATCGTCTGGAATTATCACCGATTTGGGCGGGCGTCTGGTCGCGCGCAATGCAGCTGACGGTGGCGCGGTATTTGAAGTGCAGCTGCCTTTGATGGGCAAAAAAGCTGATACGGGCAAAAAAGCTGAGGCAGCAGAATGAGGGTATTATGGCGCGAGCAATGAAAGTGGCGATTGTGGACGACGAGGCCGATATGCGCCAGTCAATCAGCCAGTGGTTGGCCCTGTCGGGGTTTGATACCGAAACTTATGCGTCGGCGGAGGATGCGCTGAAAGGCATTGGCGCGGAATTCGCCGGTGTGGTGGTCAGCGATATCAAGATGCCGGGGATGGACGGGATGGCGTTTCTGAAGCGTCTGATGAGCATGGACAGTGGGTTGCCCGTAATCATGATCACCGGCCACGGCGATGTGCCGATGGCGGTGGAGGCGATGCGCGTGGGCGCGTTTGATTTTCTGGAAAAGCCGTTCAACCCGGATCGGATGACGGAACTGGCGAAGAAGGCCACGCAAAACCGGCGGTTGACGTTGGATAACCGGGCCTTGCGGCGCGAACTTTCTGACGGGTCGGTTTTGATGAAAAAGCTGATCGGCGGGTCGCCGGAGATGGAGCGGTTGCGCGAAGATATCCTCGATCTGGGGCAGGCGGACGGGCATGTGCTGATCGATGGGGAAACCGGGACCGGCAAGACTCTGGTCGCCCACGCTTTGCACGCAGTCGGGTCACGCGCGGGGCGGAAGTTTGTGACGATTTCCTGTGCAGCATGGTCGGAGGATCAGTTGCAGGCGCGGCTGTTTGGGCCGGGGGAAGATGGCATGATCCCGCTGGTCGAAGAGGCGCGCGGCGGCACGTTGTGTCTGGAAGATATCGAGGCGTTGAGCCATCCGTTGCAATCGCGGTTGTTGACGCTGATCAACGACCAAGGCACGCCGCCGGAAACCCGGATTATTGCGATCTGCAATCAGCATCAGCCCGATACCACGCTGGAAAACGTGCTGCGGCCGGATTTGTATTACCGGCTGGGGGCGCTGACGATTGTGCTGCCGCCGCTGCGCAATCGGGGTGAGGATATTCTGACGCTGTTCACCCGCATGAGCGAACAGTTTGCCGAGGAATACGGCTGTGAAGCGCCGCAGGTAACGGCGCAGGAGGCGGCGCAACTGTTGCAGGCACCCTGGCCCGGTAACGTGCGCCAGTTGGTGAATATCGCCGAACGGGCGGTTTTGCAAAACCGGCGCGGGTCGGGGTCGATTGCGTCGCTGCTGATGGCGGATAACGAGGCGGCGGGGCCTGCACTGACCACCGAAGGTAAGCCGCTGAAAGATTATGTCGAAGCGTTTGAGCGGATGTTGATCGACAACACCATGCGCCGCCACAAGGGCAGCATCGTCGCGGTGATGGAGGAATTGTGCCTGCCGCGCCGCACGCTCAATGAAAAGATGGCGAAATATGCGCTGACACGGTCAGATTACGTGTAACGGGTAGATAACGGTGGGTGTAAATCAGCCGTTGTCATTGCGCCTTCTTTGCAGATAGGATCAACGCAAGCAGATGTGCAGCCTGAGGTTGCACCTGCGACAGAATTCTCTGGTCTTTTTGCTGGCGCATAGCGTGCCGCGGATGGTCCGGGCGGATCGGCTTGAAAAGCCGGGATATTGCCTGCCAAGTCTCTGACAAAAGTAGGCTTTTTTTAAGTGGGTTTCTTTTTGGAGGCCCGGAACAGAACCGTGATGAAGCGTGCAAAGCTGACGACAGACCTGAAGGAGGCCCCGGAACGGGCCCTTTCGGCTGTTGTCACGCGCGCCATCGCCCGAACAAGCCACCACATGCCCGCTGACCCGCCACCAGGTTTATTGCCTGCTGGTTTCGGTTGGCATGGGTGCCATGGAACACAATGGTCAAAAAGATGCTTATCGATGCCACCCACGCCGAGGAAACTCGGGTTGTGGTGGTGGATGGAAACAAGGTCGAAGAATTCGATTTTGAAACCATCAACAAACGCCAGATTGCCGGAAATATTTACCTAGCCAAAGTCACCCGAGTAGAACCTTCGCTGCAGGCCGCGTTTATTGATTACGGCGGCAATCGGCATGGGTTTTTGGCCTTTGCCGAAATTCACCCAGATTATTACCAGATCCCGCTGGCCGACCGTAAGGCGCTGCTGGAAGAGGAACGTGCTTTTGCGCGGGCGGACGATGAGGAAGAAAACAACCGCAGCAACCGCAATAACCGCAGCCGTCCACGCCCGGCACCACGCGCTGCTGCGGCGGTGTCGGATGACGAGGTTGTAAGCGCGCCTGCTATCACCAGCATGGATGTCGTCGATCTGGGCGAGGAAACCGGGGCAGATGCCCTGATTGAAAGCCCGCGCACATCGCAAGATGCCAGTGACAGCGAACAACCCTTCAGCGCTGTCAGCGAACAGCCGTTCAATGCCGTAGATCATGCGTCCGACACCGACGCCGAAATCGAATCCATTGCCGAAGAAGACGTGGCCGAAGAAATCAGCCAAACCCGCCGCCCGCGAGCGCGGCGTTACAAGATCCAGGAAGTGGTCAAAGTGCGCCAGATCATGCTGGTGCAGGTGGTCAAGGAAGAACGCCAGAACAAGGGTGCGGCGTTGACGACCTATCTGTCTTTGGCGGGGCGCTACTGCGTGCTGATGCCGAACACTGCGCGTGGTGGTGGTATTTCGCGCAAGATCACCATGGCGGCTGACCGCAAGAAGCTGAAGGAAATCGCGCAGGAAATCGAAGTGCCGGAGGGTGCCGGCCTGATCATCCGCACGGCGGGGGCGAAGCGCACCAAACCCGAGATCAGGCGCGACTACGAATATCTGATGCGGCTGTGGGAACAGGTGCGCGAACTGACGCTGAAATCCATAGCGCCCGCCCCGATCTACGAAGAAGGTGATCTGATCAAACGCTCGATCCGCGATCTTTATAACCGCGAAATCGAGGAAGTGCTGGTTGAGGGCGAGGCGGGCTACCGCACCGCCAAAGATTTCATGCGCATGATCATGCCTGCGCATGCAAAATCTGTGATGCGATACGATGAGTCGGTGCCGCTGTTTGCGCGCTATCAGGTGGAAAGCTATCTCGGCGGTATGTTCAACCCGACCGTGCAGTTGAAATCGGGCGGCTATATCGTGATCGGCATCACCGAGGCGCTGGTGGCGATTGACGTGAACTCTGGCAGGGCTACGAAAGAAGGGTCCATCGAGGATACCGCGCTGAAAACCAACCTGGAGGCCGCAGAGGAGGTGGCCCGCCAGTTGCGTCTGCGCGATCTGGCCGGGTTGATCGTAATCGACTTTATCGACATGGAAGAACGGCGCAACAACCTCGCCGTTGAAAAGCGCATCAAGGACAAGCTGAAAACCGACCGCGCCCGCATTCAGGTGGGGCGCATTTCGGGCTTTGGTTTGCTGGAAATGTCGCGCCAACGGCTGCGGCCGGGGATGTTGGAATCAACGACGCAGCCTTGCCCGCATTGCCACGGCACCGGGCTGATCCGGTCGGATGACAGTCTTGGCTTGCAAGTTCTGCGCGCGCTGGAGGAAGAAGGCACGCGCAAGCGCAGCAAAGAGGTGCTGCTGAAAGCGCCGATTGGCATCATCAACTTCTTGATCAACGAAAAGCGCGAACATATCGCGTTGATCGAGGCGCGCTATGGCATGGCGGTGCGGATTGAGTGTGATCCGGCGCTGGTGAGCCCGGATTACTCGATTGATAAGTTCAAGACCGCGACGCGGATGGTGTCTGAGGCGGCATCTGCGGTAATTTCGGGCAACTCATCCATGATGGGTGCC
>JACMNW010000305.1 GCA_014378345.1 Pseudorhodobacter sp.
GGGATTGGAGCCGGTCAGCTATCCGAGTGCGGAAATGGAATTTGCGCTGGCGCGTACATTGGGTGTGCCAATTTTTCAGGAACAGGTGATGCAGGTGGCGATGCTCGCCGCCGGCTTTACCGCTGGCGAGGCGGACCAACTACGTCGCGCGATGGCCGCGTGGAAGCGCAAGGGCGGTCTGGACAAATTTGAGGTGAAGCTGATGACCGGCATGCTCGAACGCGGGTACACGGCGGAGTTTGCAGAATCGATTGTCAGTCAGGTCAAGGGCTTTTCGGAATATGGGTTTCCTGAAAGTCATGCGGCCAGCTTTGCCTTGCTAGCGTATGCCAGCTCGTGGCTCAAGTGCCATGAGCCTGCAGCATTCCTGACGGCGTTGTTGAACAGTCAGCCGATGGGATTTTATTCACCGTCGCAGCTGGTGCAGGATGGCCGTCGACACGGGCTCGAAGTGCGACCGGTCGATGTCTGCATTAGTACATGGGAAGCCGCTCTTGAAGCGCCGTCAGATACTGCATCGACCAATCAACACGCGGTGCGGCTCGGTTTCAACATTGTATCCGGCATGTCCCGTGAGGCGGCGTGGCGCATCGAAGAGGCGCGTGCAATCCGGCAATTCGCCGATGTGCCCGACCTAGCAGATCGCTCACAACTAACGCGGAGTGACTTGCAAACTCTGGCCAGCGCTAATGCACTTGCGTCCCTCGCCGGCCATCGTCGCCAAGCGTTATGGCAAGCCGTCACCAGTGCACCGGACAAAGGTCTGCTGAGACATGCGGCGATCTGTGAAGAAGACGTGACTCTTGCGGCACCGTCTGAGGGGGAAACGATTGTAGGCGACTATCGCGCAACCGGCCTTACGCTCGGCCGACATCCCCTTGCCCTCTTGCGAAAGACGCTTCTCGCCAGAAAGTTTGTGCCGGCAGATATCCTCGCCACATTTGCCGATGGCCAGATCGCCCGTGCGGCCGGCATCGTGACCGTACGCCAGCGACCGGAAACAGCCAATGGCGTGATGTTCCTGACACTCGAAGATGAGACCGGACAGGTCAATGTCATCATCTGGCCGCAGCTCATAGAAAAGCAGCGCAAGGAATTGCTAGGATCAACGCTGCTGGGCGTCTACGGAATATGGCAGTGTCAGCACAATGTACGGCACCTGGTCGCCAAAAGGCTGGTGGACCTTAGCGCGTTACTTGGGGATTTACAGATTGGCAGTCGGGATTTTGCGTGAATGCCGATCGATCCCTCTCTCCCAGAACCCCTCCAAACAAGACGAACACTCGTGTTTCGAAAGCAGGGGCGTCCATCAAAGTCGGTGGGGGCGGCGATCCACGCGGAAGCTGAAGTTGTATCTATTTTGACGGCAAAGGCGCAATAGACGATGCGGGCTGCGCACGCGCTTTCTGTTCTGCTGCCTTTTTGTTCGCCAGGTGTCGTCCGACAACACAACCACCTGCCGCCCCTGCGACCGCATGATGCCCCGCTACATGACCGGCAACCGCACCCGCCGCCGCGCCTTTGATGCAGCCTTTGGCATTGGCCATTCCGGAAGCGCCCGTAATTGCAA
>JACMNW010000306.1 GCA_014378345.1 Pseudorhodobacter sp.
CGCGTACCCAACCCGGCTAGCCTGACATCACTTGCCGTCGTGGCCTACGGTCGTGACCACGACGTCAGGATTGATGTGCGCGAAGTGGGGTTTTACTAGGGCCCGTTGACGTTTAAGGATTCACAAATTCGTCGGTGAGTGATTCAAGGTTGCCAAAGGGGAGGCACACTTGATCCGCACTGCACTGACCGACGCCCAATGGGCCATCATCGCCCCGCATTGTCTTGGCCGGGAGAGCGATCCCGGGCGAGCCGGCCTTGATCCCCGGCTTTTTGTGGAGGTCGTGCTGTGGATGGCTCGCGCGGGCTGCCCGTGGCGCGACCTGCCGGACGATTTCGGGAAGTGGAACACCGTGTTCAAACGGTTTCGCTGCTGGGTGAAGGCGGATGCATTCTACCGTATGTTCCGGGCGTTGGCCGAGAATGCCGACTTGGGATACGTCATGATCCCCTCTCGGTGAATGTAAACATTCACCTGCCGGGCAACGGACGGCAGCATCGTCAAGGTCCACCGTCACGGACAGGGCGCAAAAGGGGGACTCAAAGCCAGGCCATCGGGCGGTCTCGCGGCGGCATAACCAGCAAGATCATGGCCTTGACCGATGCGCTCGGCAACCTGATCGACTTTCGGCTGCTGCCAAGACAGGCGTACGACCTGCGCGGAACGGCGGCGTTGATCAATGGGCCTGACCTGCGGCCAGTTGCTCGCTGACCGCGCGTTCGATGCCAACTGGGTGCGAGAGGCCCTCGCCGAGGCCGGGATCGTGGCGGTCATCCCGCCAAGTCCAACCGGCGGTTTCCCGCAAACTTCGACCGCGACACCTACAAATGGTGGCATCCGATCGAGAACTTCTTCGGAAAGCTCAAGGAATACAGAGGCATCGCCATGCGATGCTGCAAGACAGACGCAAGCTACGCCGCCTTTGTCGCCCTCACCGCAACCGTCATACGGTTGAAATGAACGTCAACAGAACCTAGCTGGCCGTTCCCCAAGATGTTCGATCACCCAGTCGGCGATTGGGGCGCATCGACGCTGGCGCAATATTGTGACGGCGAGACCCCATGGCGCCGTTTGAACCGTGTCGAAAAGTAGTAGGCGTTCGAGAATCCGCTGCGCTCCGCGACCTGACCGATGCTCCAGCGCGTCACCCGCAAAAGCTGCGCAGCTCGGTCAAGTCGAAGGCTTTCAATATAGATCTGCGGCGACATCGCAATCTCTTCCGTGAACAGGATAGTGAAGCGTGAGCGTGACAGCCCGACTTCCCGACACAAGTCGCTGACGTTGATTGGTCCTTCCAGCCGCTCGGCGATGACATCTAGTGACCGGCGAATGCGGGGGTCCAACTTCGCCGTCGCCTGCAGGGGGTTGACGGCGTCACATAACAAGATGACCCGTTCCAGACAGTTCAGCGCGGCATCTGCCCGCAGTCGAGATGCAGAGCGTCCGTGTTCCAGCATCAAGCGCATTTCGGCTTCAATCGCGGCGAAGTGGTCGGTCACGTCCAGTAGCATCGTTCCCTTGCCTAATTGCGGCCAGACGAGCCAAGGCAGCCAATGCGTTCTGGGGTGGAAATGAACCCAGATGTCGCACCATGCCCCATCTTCATCCAGGTGCCCGTAATCATGCGTCGTCCCGGGCGCGATCATCAGTAACGATCCGCGCTGCATCACGGTTTCGCGGCGTTCGGCGCAAACATAGCCGCGCCCGGATAGGGTCAGGACCATCAACCAGTCCTTGGTGCCACCCGGACGAAGGGCCTGAGTCTGGCCAACACCCTGAAACTGAAGGTCGCCAAGGATACTTCCTTGAAGCGGTGACGGCTCGAATGGTACGATCCGCATGGTGTGGCCCCTCCTCGTTGCACGGAACTCGGTCATTCTCCGGCGGTACGAAACACGGACGCATGTGATGCGGACTGAGACACGGCCCAGCGCGCGCTTTGGGTATCAACGACATTCGGCACCCCGTTCGTCAATAGCGAAGCTGGTTTTCGGGACTAGTCCATATTGCACGTGCGCATGGGCCGACAACAGGGCGTAACTGGCAGCTTTACGCGTTTTTCTTGGGCGGTACCAAGGAAGCAGTCGTTTCAGGATACGGTTGGTGACCGAGAAAACAGGTTATTCAATGTAGCGGCTGACCTGATTTTTGCACATCCTACAGGACAAAATGAAAGGTCATCGAAACATAGGTTCATTTCAGCACCGTCTGATATCCATTATGATCAGTCCCTCACAGGCCGCGAGAACGGCTGTGTTTCAGTGGAGGGAAACAGTGACTTTCGCCATCCGGCTCATCGACCTGCTTTGCCTCGGCCGCGTTCAATGCACGGCTGCGTCGTGACGGGCGATACCGTCCTTGAAGGCGCGGTCATTCTTGCGAATGATCGAGTGTTTCTGACGATAGACGTGCATTTCGGCGGGCGGGTCACAAGTTTGATCGATTGCAAGACGGGCCGTGACTGGCTGCTCAAGGGTTCAAGGTCAGTGGATGCGTCCGAACAGGCGACCTACCGGGGCGCAGCCTCGCGCGGTTGGGATGAGTGTTTTCCCACGGTCCTGCCGTGCCATCACGCGGCGTGGGGTGGACGTTTGCGTGACCATGGGATGCTGTGGGGGCGTCCGTGGGTCGTCGTCGCAAGTGGCCCGCAGCACGTTGGCATTCGGTTCAGCGCTGATGGTATAACCTTCTCGCGGCGGTTGTCGCTGACGGGTGCCGAACTGACCGCCGCTTATTGCGTCACCTCGGCAAGAGACTCCACTGTTCCCTATCTATGGAGCCAGCATTGCGTTCTGGCCGTCACCCCTGCTGACCGTCTTTCTTTGACGGGCCAGGTGCAGATGACTGCTGGTGGCGTGGACTTTGACTGGCCTACGCATCCCTTGCGCGACCTGTCTCAGGTGGGCCAGCGGGATGAAGGCTTCGTGCTCAAGTCCTACGGAATGACGCCAGCACGGGCTACGGCACAGGTCAGCGGGCCAACGGGCGGTTTGCGGTTTGACTGGGATGGTGCTGAGCTGGCGGCCTTGGGCGTCTGGCTAGATTATGGCGGCTGGCCGGAAGAGGCGCCCCTGCATCAGGTGGCGCTGGAGCCGACCACTGCCGCTGCCGACGATCTGGTTGGCGCTGAGGCCATAGGTCAGGCGCGGTGGCTGGAACCCGGGAAAACGCATCAATGGACGGTGCGTCTGACGCTGACCGACCCGGACTCAGGATACTCCGTATGACACCCCTCCCCCAAATAACGGCGCGCGACTATTCCTTGACCGGCGAAAGCGCGCGCCGGGCTATCGAAGCGGGTATTGCCGCGGCGGAATGGTATCACACCGATGTCCCGCGCAAGGACATGAAGGGACTGATGGCGCGCGTCGATGGTCCGGCGATCCGCGACACTGTCTTGTGGATATTGCTGCATCTGGCCACTGCTGCCGGGGGCATCTGGTTCTGGGGCTCTTGGGCGTGCGTGCCGTTCTGGGTGGCCTACGGCGTGCTTTATGGATCGGCCAGCGACTCGCGCTGGCATGAGTGCGGGCATGGTACGGCGTTTCGTACGGCCTGGATGAACGATGTCGTCTACCAGATCGCCTCGTTTCAGGTGATGCGCAATCCGGTCAATTGGCACTGGAGCCATGCTCGCCACCACACCGACACGATCATCGTCGGGCGCGATGCCGAGATTGCGTGGATGCATCCGGTCAACCTGGTGCTGAAGACGCTGTCTTGGATCGGGGTGGTTGATGTCTGGACCTACTTCCGGGGCATCCTGCGCAATGCGGTGGGGGCACTGTCGCCGGATGAACAGAATTACATTCCGGCGTCGGAATGGCTCAAGGTAGTGATGGTGGCCCGCATCCACGTGGCGATCTACGCAGCAACGGGATTGGCCTCGCTGGCAATGCTGCTGTCTGGCGTGGGAACGCGTGCGGCAATCCCGCTGCTGCTGATCGGCCTGCCGCGGATTTACGGCTGCTGGCACATGACCTTGGTCGGATTTCTGCAGCATGGCGGGCTGGCCGAAGATGTGCTGGACCACCGGCTGAACTCTCGCACGGTGCTGATAAATCCGGTGTCGCGCTGGCTTTACTGGAACATGAATTACCATGTCGAGCATCACATGTTCCCGATGGTGCCCTATCA
>JACMNW010000307.1 GCA_014378345.1 Pseudorhodobacter sp.
ACGCATGCCTTTTTCAAGGCGATGCTGTTCCTTGGCGCGGGCTCAGTTATCCACGCCATGCACCACGAACAAGACATGCGCAATTATGGCGGGTTGCGGAAGAAAATCCCGCTGACCTTCACCGCCATGCTGATCGGAACGCTTGCCATCACCGGCGTCGGCATCCCGCTGACGGAGATTGGCTTTGCCGGATTCCTGTCCAAAGACGCGGTGATCGAGGTCGCTTACGCTGGCAGCAGTTACGCTTTCACCCTGCTGGTGATCGCTGCCTTCATGACCAGCTTCTATTCATGGCGACTGATTTTCCTCACCTTCTTTGGCAAACCACGCGGCGATCATCACGCTTACGACCACGCCCACGAATCCCCCAAAACCATGCTGGTGCCCTTGGGTGTTCTGGCGCTAGGGGCGGTATTCTCCGGCATGATCTGGTACAATTCCTTCTTTGGCGAAGAAGAAAAACTGCGTGATTGGTTCGGGATGGAAGCAGCTCAAGCGGAGGAAGCCACCGCAGAGGCGACCACAGCCGAGGCAGCCCCTGCCGCCGACGCAACGGCCGAGGCAGCTCCTGCCGCCGACGCAACAACCGAAGCAGCCCCTGCCACCGACGCAACAGTTGATGCCGCCCCGGCCGAAACCGTCGCCCCGGCTGAGGCAACGCCTGCCATCGCAGGAACTGCCCCGAAAGGTGCTATCTTCATGGGGCCGGACAACCACATCATCCACGAGGCGCACCAATCGCCGACATGGGTGAAACTGTCGCCCTTCATTGCGATGATCCTAGGCCTTGGATTGGCGATCCAGTTCTACCTTCTGCGCCCAGACCTGCCGGGCAAACTCGCCGCTCAACAACGCCCTTTGTACCTTTTCTTCCTGAACAAATGGTACTTTGATGAAATTTACGATTTCCTGTTTGTCCGCCCCGCCAAAGCCCTCGGCGCGTTTCTGTGGAAGCGTGGGGATGGCAACGTAATTGACGGCACTCTGAACGGCGTCGCCATGGGCGTAATTCCCATGCTGACCCGTCTGGCTGGCCGCGCGCAATCTGGTTATATCTTCACTTATGCCTTTGCCATGGTTCTGGGCATCGGCGCGCTTATCACCTGGATGACGCTTGGGGGCGCACACTGATGAATAACCTCCTGTCGATCATCACCTTCATCCCGGCCGTCGCCGCGCTGATCCTGGCGCTATTTTTGCGCGGCGATGATGCCGCCGCCAACCGCAACGCAAAATGGCTTGCGCTACTCGCCACCACGGCCACGTTCCTTGTGTCAATTTTTGTGCTTACCGGGTTCGATCCCGCCAATACGGGGTTCCAATTCGTCGAACAGCGCCCGTGGATCCTTGGCCTGCAATATAAAATGGGCGTCGATGGCATTTCCGTGCTGTTCGTCATGCTGACCACGTTCCTGATGCCGATCACCATCGCCGCCTGCTGGGGGGTGGAAACCCGCGTCAAAGAATACATGATTGCGTTCCTGATGCTGGAAACCCTGATGCTGGGCGTGTTCTGCGCGCTGGATCTGGTGCTGTTCTATTTGTTCTTCGAGGCAGGCTTGATCCCCATGTTCCTGATCATCGGCATCTGGGGCGGCAAAGACCGCATCTATGCAGCGTTCAAGTTCTTTCTGTATACCTTCCTGGGCTCCGTCCTGATGTTGGTGGCGATGATCGCCATGTATTACGATGCGGGCACCACCGATATTGCCACCCTGCTGACCCATGATTTCGCGCATGAAACCATCACCGTGGCAGGCTTTCAAATCGTCGGCGGGCTGCAAACTTTGCTGTTCCTCGCCTTCTTCGCCAGCTTTGCGGTGAAAATGCCGATGTGGCCAGTGCATACATGGCTGCCCGATGCGCATGTGCAGGCCCCAACCGCCGGGTCGGTCGTGCTGGCGGCGATCCTTCTGAAAATGGGTGGCTACGGGTTTCTTCGGTTCAGCCTGCCGATGTTTCCGGTGGGGGCTGACCTGCTGACACCTTTGGTGTTCTGGATGTCGGCCATTGCCATCGTCTACACCAGCCTCGTGGCGCTGG
Source organism: Pseudorhodobacter sp. (assembly GCA_014378345.1). Taxonomy (GTDB): domain Bacteria; phylum Pseudomonadota; class Alphaproteobacteria; order Rhodobacterales; family Rhodobacteraceae; genus JACMNW01. Next base: position 2,044 of record JACMNW010000307.1, read on the forward strand.
TGCAGCAAGACATGAAAAAGCTGATTGCCTATTCATCGGTGGCCCATATGGGCTATGTCACGATGGGCATTTTCGCGGCCAACCAACAGGGCGTTGATGGCGCGATTTTCCAGATGATCAGCCACGGCTTTATCTCGGGCGCACTGTTTCTGTGCGTAGGCGTGATCTATGACCGTATGCACACCCGCGATATTGATGCCTACGGCGGCTTGGTTGTCCGTATGCCCGCCTATGCGCTGGTGTTCATGTTCTTCACCATGGCCAATGTTGGTTTGCCGGGCACCAGCGGATTTGTCGGTGAATTTCTAACCCTGATGGGTATTTTCCAAGTCAACACGTGGGTTGCCATGGTTGCCACATCCGGCGTGATCCTGTCCGCCAGTTACGCCCTGTGGCTTTACCGCCGCGTCGTATTTGGCGATCTGATCAAGGGTGCGCTGAAAACCATCGCAGACTTGTCGAACCGAGAACGCGCGATCTTTGCGCCGCTGGTGATTATGACGCTGCTGCTGGGCATCTACCCCAGCTTGGTGACCGATATCATCGGACCGTCGGTCGGGGCCTTGGTAACAAATTATCATGCTGCGATCCCGGTTGATGCGGCCGCCGACTTGGCAATGGAATAAGGGACGCAAACGATGAGCCAAACAAACTTCCCCACCGTCCTGCCAGAGATTATTTTGGCTGCTTACGCCATGATTGCACTTCTGTTTGCAGTCTATACCGGCAAAGACAAAACCGCGCCGATGTTGATGTGGCTCACCGCTGGCCTGTTCGTGGCGCTTGCCGCCTATATCGGCCTGCGCGGCGATGGAACCAGCATCGCGTTTGACGGCATGTTCACCGATGATGCCTTTGCGCGTTTTGCCAAGGTCACGATCCTGCTTTCCGCCGCCGCCGTGCTGGTGATCAGCCAGGATTACATGCAACGCCGCGATTTGCTGCGCTTTGAATACCCGATCCTGATCACGCTGTCTGTTATCGGCATGATGGTCATGGTATCGGCGGGCGATCTGATGACGCTGTATATGGGGCTGGAGCTGCAGTCCCTCGCCCTTTATGTCGTGGCCTCCTTCCGCCGCGATAGTGCCAAATCCACCGAGGCTGGTCTCAAATATTTCGTCCTCGGCGCGCTGTCGTCGGGCTTGCTGCTGTACGGCGCGTCCCTGACCTACGGCTTTGCCGGAACCACGCTGTTCAGCGGTATCCTGTCCACGCTCGCGACAGGCGACGCGCCCCTTGGCCTGCTGTTCGGTCTTGTCTTCATGCTGTCGGGCCTTGCGTTCAAAGTCTCCGCTGCACCCTTCCACATGTGGACGCCCGATGTTTACGAAGGCTCGCCCACCCCGGTAACCGCCTTTTTCGCCACCGCGCCAAAGGTCGCCGCCATGGCCCTGATCGCGCGGCTGGTGCAAAACGCCTTTGGCACCATTCCGGGTGATTGGGGCCAAGTCTTGGCCGCGCTTGCCGTGTTCTCGATGTTTCTCGGTGCTATCGCCGCCATTGGCCAACGCGATATCAAACGCCTGATGGCCTATTCCTCCATCGCCCATATGGGTTACGCGCTGGTCGGGCTTGCCGCTGGCACGGCAGGCGGCGTCAAAGCGATGCTGATTTACATGGCAATTTACGTCACCATGAACATCGGCACCTTCGCCTTCATCCTGTCGATGGAAAAAGACGGGCGGCCCATCACCACGATTGACAGCCTGAACATGTATTCCAAGCGTGACCCGCTGAAAGCTTTTGCCATGCTGGTGCTGCTGTTCAGCCTTGCAGGCGTGCCGCCCATGGTTGGCTTTTTCGCCAAATTCTATGTCCTGCAAGCCGCCGTTGATGCTGGCATGACATGGCTGGCGCTGGCGGGCGCTGTCGCCTCGGTCATCGGCGCATTCTACTATCTGCGCATCGTGTTCTATATGTATTTCGGCAAACAGGGCGACGATATCGACACCCCGATGGTGCCCGCGCAGTGGCTGATGCTGGTCGCCGTCGCGGCAACGATGGTGTTTGGCATCATCAATTTGTTCGGGATCGAACCATTGGCTGCCAGCGCGGCCGAAGCCCTTGTCGGTCCCTGAACAATGTCGGCCCCTGATCCTTGGCCCGAAGGGGTTGCAAAGCGTGGACTTCCATCGGTCGATAGCACCAATGCCGAAGGCGCGCGCCTTGCCCCAACTCTGTCCTCCCCAACGTGGATACTGGCCGCTGCCCAAACCGCAGGCCGCGGCCGGCGCGCGCGGGCTTGGATAAGCCCCCCCGGCAATTTTCACGCCACATTGGTGATGAAACCCGTCGAAGGCATGGAAATTATCGCCCTGCGATCCTTCGCCGCAAGCCTCGCCCTGCGTGAGGCTTGCGTGACTGTCACGAACACTCCTTCCGCCTTCGCTCTGAAATGGCCCAACGACGTGCTTCTGAACGGCGGCAAGTTGGCGGGGATCTTGCTTGAATCCTCTGGCTCCGGAAAATCCGCCAGCCATCTTTGCATCGGCATCGGCGTCAACCTGATCGCAGCACCTGACGCAAGCGAGGTAGACCCCGGTGCCACTCCCCCCGTCTGCCTGCTGGCGCAAACAGGGCACCGCATCACACCTGAGGCATTCCTGAATCACCTGGCCCCCGCCTATGCCCGCTGGGAACACCAACTTACCACCCAAGGTTTCGCTCCCCTGCGCGCTGAATGGCTGGCCCATGCCGCCCGTCTGGGGGAAACCATCACGGCCCGCACCGGCACCACCAGCCACTTCGGGCGGTTCGAGACGATTGACGATCACGGCGCGCTGATACTTCATACCGCCACAGGCCGCATGGTCATCCCCGCTGCTGACGTGTTCTTTTGAGGTAGGTATCCCATGCTTCTCGCCATAGATTGCGGCAACACCAACACCGTGTTTTCCATCTGGAACGGCACCAAGTTTGTCGCCACATGGCGCATTGCCACCGATCACAAACGCACCGCCGACGAATATTTCGTCTGGCTTTCCTCTCTTCTGAACCTGACGAAAACTGACGCGCAGATAACCGAAGCCATCATCTCCTCCACCGTCCCCCGCGTGGTGTTCAACCTGCGGGTGCTGTGCAACCGCTACTACGACTGCCGCCCGCTGGTGGTGGGCAAACCCGAATGTCGCCTGCCAACCCCGCCGCGCGTGGACCATGGTGTGACGGTCGGGCCTGATCGCTTAGTGAACACCCACGCCGGATTTATCCGCCACGGCGGCAATCTGGTCGTGGTAGATTTCGGCACCGCCACCACCTTTGACGTCGTCGATACCGACGGCGCCTATATCGGCGGCGTCATTGCGCCGGGCGTGAACCTAAGCCTGGAGGCGCTGCATATGGCCGCAGCCGCACTGCCGCATGTTGATATCTCCAAACCGCCGCAGGTGATTGGCACGAATACGGTGGCCTGTATGCAGTCAGGCGTGTATTGGGGCTATATTGGCCTGACGGAAGGCATCGTGCGCCAGATAAGGGCGGAGCGCGACCGCCCGATGAAGGTTATAGCGACAGGTGGCCTTGCCACCTTGTTTGCCCAAGGATTTGATTTATTTGACGCTGTTGAGGACGATTTGACCATGCACGGTCTTGTTCTGATCAACGACTACAACAAAGAACAGGACGCAGCATGAGCGGTAAGAACCGGCTGATCTACCTTCCCCTTGGCGGGGCTGGCGAAATTGGCATGAACACCTATGTCTACGGATATGGCCCCGAGGATCAGGAACGCCTGATCGTCGTCGACTTGGGCGTGACCTTTCCCGACATGTCATCGACCCCCGGCGTTGATCTGATCATGCCGGATATGAAATGGCTGGAACAACGCCTTGACCGGATCGAGGCGATCTTCATCACCCACGCGCACGAAGACCATATCGGCGCCTTGGGGCATCTTTGGCCGAAGTTGAAGAAAAAAGTCTACGCCCGCAAATTCACCGCCACCATCGGGCGGCTGAAGCTGGAAGAATACGGGCTGCCGAACGACGTAATCACCACCGTGGGCGCGCGCCCCGAAGTGGTGGAGGCGGGTCCCTTCAAGGTGCAGTTTCTGCCAATCAGCCATTCGATCCCCGAATGTTCCATGCTGATCATTGACACGCCCGCAGGCCGCGTTGTGCATTCCGGCGATTTCAAACTGGACGCCACCCCCGTGGTCGGTGAAGGCTTTGACGAGGCCGCTATGCGTGCCGTTGCCGCCGAAGCGCCAGTCAAAGCCCTGATGTGCGACAGCACGAATGTGTTTTCCACCCATGCAGGCCGGTCCGAATCCACGCTCAAAGACCCGATTGCGGAACTGATCAAGAACGCCAAAGGTATGGTCGTGGCCACAACCTTCGCTTCCAACGTCGCCCGCCTGCAGACCTTGGCCGAAGCTGCCCGCGCGGCGGATCGTTCCGTCTGCCTGCTTGGCCGCGCGATGAAACGCATGGTCACGGCGTCCGAACAATCCGGCGTTTTGAAAAACTTTCCGCGCACCGTATCACCCGAAGAGGCGCTTGATATCCCGCGCGGCAATTTGATGCTTATCGTGACAGGATCACAAGGCGAACGCCGCGCGGCGTCGGCGCAATTGAGCCGTGGAAAATATCTGGGGCATGAGATGAAAGAGGGCGATTTGTTCCTGTTTTCATCAAAAACCATCCCCGGGAACGAGCGTGAGGTTCTGCGCATCTACAACGCGTTTTCCGAAATGGGCGTTGATGTTCAGGATGATGCGAACGGCCTCTACCACGTTTCAGGCCACGCCAACCGCCCCGACCTTGAAACCGTGCACAACATTCTGAAACCCGCTATCCTGATCCCGATGCACGGCGAACATCGTCACCTGCGCGAACACGCCAAAATTGCTGCCGCAAAGGGCATTGCCACCGAAATCGTGACCAATGGCATGATGATCGACATCACCGGAAACACGCCCGAAGTGGCTGAGTACATTGAAACGGGCCGCACTTACCTTGACGGGTCTGTCCTGATTGGCGCGATGGACGGCGTCGTGCGCGACCGTATCCGCATGGCGCTTGGCGGCCATGCGCTTGTTACCATCATCCTCGATGAGGCTGACGAAGCCTTGGGTGATCCATGGGTCGAAACCATGGGCCTGCCGGAAATCGGCAAACACGGCAAACCGCTGGCTGAAGCGATCGAGGCCGAACTGGGCGCATTCATCGCCAAAGCCGGGGCCAGGATTCTGCGTGATGACGACAAACTGGATGAGGCAATCCGCCGCGTCACCCGCCAGGTCGCGATGGAAGAAGTCGGCAAAAAGCCGGAAGTCACTATCGTTGTCAGCCGCCTGACTGACAGCTGACCAAAAGCAAAGCCCGCAAACCGTAATCCGGGGTGCGGGCTGATCAAAGGCGAATTCAGGGGCCCGCCGAGCTGGCAGGCCCAAATAATTCAGGCGTCACTGCTGCTATCGGTCATTTCTTCCACATCCGGCGCTTCACCTTCCGGCTCGTTCAACTCTGCCTCGGTAATCGGGGCGGACGCAATGTGAAAGCTGCGCAGAATAAATTCTGGCACATGGTCGCCCATACCAACCACGTTGTTGCCGCCGCCGCCATCCCGTCGATAGTCCCGCCTGTCATCTCGGCGCTCACCACTGCGGTCGGGCTGCCGGTCATTCGGGCGGTCCGCCGCACGATCGCCAGAACGATCCCCAGTGCGATCGCCGCCTCGTTCCCGCCGATCATATCGACGCTCCTCGCGCGGTTGCTCTTCGCGGTGCGAATGATTGTGCACATGCACATGGTCTGCTTGGGCATCAACAACCGGGGCGGGGGCTTGGGCTGCAACGGCGGCCACGGCCGCAACTGGAACCTCGGCCACCACAGCTTTGCGCCCTTCGCCACCACGCCCACCACGGCTGCGACTGCGGCTACCGGCACCGCGGTCTTCACGCGGCGGTGGTGCATCGCCTGCTTCGGCCAATACAAACCCTTCGGGCAATGTGCCAAGCGGGATCGACGTTTTCACCAAATTCTCAATCGCCGCCAGATACTTGGCATCATTCGGGGTGGAAATGGTAAACGCCTTGCCCAACCGCCCGGCCCGGCCCGTGCGGCCAATACGGTGCACGTAATCCTCTGGGTGCGATGGCACGTCAAAGTTGAACACGTGGCTGACCGCGGGAATATCGAGCCCACGCGCCGCCACATCGGATGCCACCAGCAGATGCACAGATCCATCGCGGAACCCGTCGAGCGTTTTGGTGCGTACAGACTGGTCCAGATCACCGTGAATGGGCGACGCATTAAACCCGTGCTGTTTCAATGACTTCGACACTACATCCACATCCATCTTGCGGTTGCAAAAGATGATGGCGTTGGTGCAAGCCTCCCCCTCGGCGCGGATCAAGGCGCGCAATACAGACCGCTTGTCGGCAAAAGACCGATCCTTGCGGGTGGGGGTAATGGCAAACAGCTTTTGTTCGATGGTCTCAGACGTCGTCGCCTGCCGCGCCACTTCAATTTTGACTGCATTTGACAGGAACGTGTTGGTAATGCGCTCGATCTCCGGGGCCATGGTCGCCGAATAAAAGAACGTCTGCCGGGTAAACGGCGTCAGCGCAAAGATGCGTTCAATATCGGGGATGAACCCCATATCCAGCATCCGGTCGGCCTCATCCACCACCATGATCTGCACGCCGGTCAGCAACAACTTGCCGCGTTCATGATGGTCCAGCAGGCGGCCCGGCGTGGCGATCAGCACGTCAACACCCCGGTCAATCAGCTTGTCCTGCTCGCCAAACGATACGCCACCAATCAGCAAAGCCTTGGTCAGCTTGGTATATTTGGCATAAGTCTCGAAGTTTTCGGCCACTTGGGCCGCCAATTCGCGCGTTGGGCAAAGCACCAAAGACCTTGGCATCCGCGCTTTGGCGCGGCCTTGGCCCAGCAAGGTTATCATCGGCAAAACGAAACTCGCCGTCTTGCCGGTGCCCGTCTGCGCAATACCCAGCACATCTTTGCCAATCAGCGCGTGCGGTATGGCCTGAGCCTGAATGGGGGTCGGTGTTTCGTAGCCGGCTTCAGCAACGGCTTGCAATACGCGCGGGTCCAGCGCGAGGTCAGAAAACTTGGTCATGTGCGTCCTATGAAATGCGGTATCGGACCGCATTGAATGAAGGGACGCATGTTTCCGGGCGTCCCGGCGTCTTTGGCTATTGGGCCATCACAGCAATTATCGGAAATTGCCGGGGGGGTCAAGATCACCCGCCCACGCCGAATGCTACACCATCATATCCTTGGTCGCCGTCAGTTTCAGTTCCGGATGATCCCGTTCCACCCGGTCGATATCCCACTTAAGCCGTGTCAGATACACCAAGTCACCATCGCTATCGACGGCGATATGGCCCTTGTTCACGTTCACAAAAGCCTCAACCATCGCCTTCGCCCCCGACACCCAACGCGCGGAGGTAAACTGCGACGGCTCAAACCGTACGGGCAGTGAATATTCCTGTTCAATACGGCTGGCCAGCACATCAAACTGCAACGCACCGACAACGCCCACAATAAACCCCGACCCGATCATCGGTTTGAACACTTTCGCCGCGCCCTCTTCGGCAAACTGCATCAGCGCCTTTTCCAGATGCTTGGCCTTTAGCGGATCACCCGCCCGCACCACTTGCAACAGTTCCGGCGCAAACGATGGAATCCCGGTAAACCGCAACCCTTCGCCTTCGGTCAGCGCATCACCAATGCGCAACTGCCCATGGTTCGGAATACCGATAATATCGCCTGCCCAGGCTTCCTCGGCCAACTCCCTGTCCGCCGCCAGAAACAAAACCGGATTGGTCACTGCCATCAGCTTTTTGCTGCGCACATGCGTAAGCTTCATACCACGCTGAAAATGCCCTGATGCCAGCCGCACAAAGGCCACCCGGTCGCGGTGCTTTGGGTCCATGTTGGCCTGCACCTTGAACACAAATCCCGTCACCGTGGCCTCATCCGGCGAAACCCCGCGCTGCATGGCCTTTTGCACCTGCGGCTCTGGCCCGTATTCGCCCATGCCGTCCATCAATTCTTTAACGCCGAACGAGTTGATCGCGGACCCGAACCAGATCGGCGTCATATGGCCTTCCATGAACGACTGGCGGTTGAACGCGGGCAGCAATTCGCGCACCATTTCCAACTCGGTCAGCAGCGTCGCCAACTGCCCTGCCGGAATATGTTCCGCCAGTTTCGGGTCATCCAAACCGTTGATCTGGATGGTTTCGGCTACGCGGTTTCTATCCGCCCTGTCCATCAATTCCAGACGGTCGTGCAAAATATCATAGCAACCAAGGAAATCCCGCCCCATGCCAATCGGCCAAGATGCCGGGGCCACGTCTATCGCCAAGTTTTGTTGGATTTCATCAATAATCTCGAAAGTATCCCGGCTTTCACGGTCCATTTTGTTGCAAAATGTCAAAATGGGCAGGTCACGCAAACGGCACACTTCGAACAGTTTGCGCGTCTGCGACTCCACCCCTTTGGCGCCGTCGATCACCATGATAGCGGCATCCACTGCCGTCAGGGTGCGGTACGTGTCTTCCGAAAAATCGCTGTGGCCGGGCGTATCCACCAGATTGAACCGATACTGCCTGAAGTCGAATGACATCGCAGATGCCGAAACCGAAATCCCACGTTCCTGTTCCATCTTCATGAAATCAGACCGCGTGCGGCGCGCTTCGCCCTTGGCCCGCACTTGGCCGGCCATTTGAATGGCGCCGCCAAACAGAAGGAACTTTTCGGTCAAAGTGGTTTTGCCAGCATCGGGATGCGAAATAATCGCAAAGGTCCGGCGGCGGGCGATTTCGGGCGGCAGGGGGGCGTGGTTTGACATGGTCGCAGGATATAGGCGAAGCTTCGCCACCCTGCAACCGGCCGTGGCAAACACGTCTTGGCGGCGCAAAAAAAGTAGTGTATTTTGAGAACATTGAATGAACATTTTGGGAGGTTGCGATGACATCGAAAGAGATCGCCGACGAGCTGGTTGCCGGATGCCGCGAAAATCGCGCGAAGGCGAACCTGCACAAACTTTATGCCTCCGATGCGCAGTCGGTGGAAGCAGCAGATATGGGCAACGGCAGGTCTGTTACCGGAATTGCCGCGATTGAAGGCAAACATGACTGGTGGGAAAACAGCATGACCGTGCATAACCAAACTGTCGGCGGCCCGTTCGCCCATGGCGATGACCGTTTTGCAGTGACGTTTGATGTGGATTATACCGAAAAAGCCACCGGCAAACGCGGTCAGATGCAAGAGGTTGGTGTTTACCATGTGGCAGACGGCAAGATTGTGCGTGAAGAGTTCTTCTACGCCAGTTAAAGCGGCCTACCTGTCTACAAAGGCAAAGGTGCCGGGGCATGATCATTTTGCCCCGGTCCCACTGGCGCAAGTCCCGTGTCCGCGATAGCCTGCTGGCAAATGGCGGGGGTATGCAATGGATTTGGGAATATCGGGCAAACGGGCCTTGGTTTGCGGCGCATCTAAGGGTCTTGGACGTGGCTGTGCCGAAGCTTTGGCCGAAGCAGGCGTCAACTTGGTTCTAAATGCGCGCGGGGCAGAGGCGCTGGAAACAACCGCCGCCGCCATTCGCACAACTTACGGCGTGACCGTCACGACAATCGCTGCCGACATCACAACGGACGCAGGTCGTGGGCAAGTTCTGGCCGGGGCAGGCCACATCGACATCTTGATCACCAACGCAGGCGGCCCGCCCCCCGGCCTGTGGTCGGATTGGAACCGCGACGATTTCATCCGCGCGATTGATGCAAATATGCTAACCCCGATCGCGCTGATGCAGGCGCTGATGCCCGCGATGATTGCGCGGGGCTGGGGCAGGGTCGTCAATATCACTTCGCAATCGGTCAAGGCACCGGTGCCGCAACTTGGTTTGTCGAATGCCGCCCGCACCGGTCTTACCGGATTTGTTGCCGGTACGTCCCGGCAGGTGGCGGGTAGCGGCGTTATCATCAACAACCTGCTGCCCGGCATCCATGCAACCGACCGTGCCGATGCATTAGATGCGGGCGTTGTCACATCGCAGGGCATCACTCTGGACGCGGCCCGAGCGCAACGGGCGGCAACCATCCCGGCAGGTCGTTACGGCACCCCCGCAGAATTTGGCGCAGCCTGTGCATTTCTGTGCAGCCAACATGCTGGTTTTATTGTTGGGCAAAACATACTGCTGGACGGCGGGGCTACCAACGCGACAATTTAACCTCTGCGCCCGCGGCACAAGCGTATGCACGGATAAAGCACGCAAAAAGCACAGATTGCATACAGCGGTTTCACCACCCTCCGCCTCTTGCCGTGTCAGTTGTCGGCTGTTAGGCATAAACCCTACGAAATCGCTCGGATACCCGCGTTGTACACCCCTCCTCCCCGGCTAGAGGTCACAAATCTGAACCGTTCGTTTGCAGGCCGCAAGGTCGTGAACGACGTGTCCTTGCAGATTGCGGCGGGTCAAGTCACCTGCCTTTTGGGGCCATCTGGCTGCGGTAAATCCACCACCTTGCGGATGATCGCAGGGGTAGAAACCCTGGACTCCGGCACTGTCACAATTGATGGCAAACAGGTGGCAGATGGTCCAAGATCCCAGCCTCCAGAAACCCGATCCGTCGGCCTGATGTTTCAGGATTTCGCGCTTTTTCCTCATCTTACGGTCGCCCAAAATATTGCGTTTGGCCTGAAAGGTGCGGCTTATGACAAGGCCCGACGTGTCGACGCGCTTCTTGAACGCGTCACCCTGACTGGCTTTGGCGCAAAGCATCCGCACCAGCTTTCGGGGGGTGAGCAGCAACGTGTGGCCCTAGCCCGCGCCATTGCGCCCGGTCCGCGCGTTATGTTGATGGATGAGCCGTTCTCAGGCCTTGATAACCGCCTGCGCGACGGCATCCGTGATGCCACTTTGGATATATTGAAAGCCGAAGGCACGGCCGTTTTGCTGGTCACCCATGAGCCGGATGAGGCGATGCGCATGGGCGATGAAATCGCCCTTATGCGCGATGGGTCTATCGTGCAACGGGGTGCGCCTTACAACATTTATAACGCCCCTGTAGACCGTGAGGCCGCAGCATTCTTTAGTGATATCAATGTAATACGCGGCACGTCTCGTGGCGCGCTTACCAATACGCCGTTTGGCGCCTTCCTGACACCCGGCCATTTTGACGGGGCAGAGGTGGATATTGTTATCCGGCCGCAACACCTGAAAATCGACTTTGATCGCGCCGGGCGTGGCCCCAATCCTACGCCAGGCGATGGCACGGCGGCGCGCGGAACTGTGACCCGCGCGCGCTATCTGGGCCGCGAAAGCCTTGTTGATTTTGCGATGGATTTTGATGGGAAAACCCTGACCGCCTCTGTGCCGGGGGTGTTTTTGCCAAAGCCGGGAACCGTTTTGTGGCTGATGATCAGACGGGACAAATGCTTTGTGTTTCCGGTTTCCAAAAACCAACGCTAAATTTTGTCAGTTGGCCCTTGTGGCAGGATGACTGCAAGTTTTTCTGCCAATGATTTCGCCGCACGCGCAATCCGGATATCGTTCGTCTCAGATGCCATCGCCAAAGCAAACTGCAACGCGTCCGCCTCATCTGTTGACAATATCATGGGCGGCAAGGTTATCGCCCCGCGCAGCAGATACCCAACCCCACGTTCACCCTGTACCGGCAAACCCGCAGCAGCCAAAATAGCCATGTCACGCCAGATGGTACGGCTTGATACACCAAGCCGCGCCGCCATGTCGCCGGCCCGGTGCAGCTTGCCATCCCGCAGGGTCTGGATCAGGTCAAACAATCGGTCTGTGCGGCGCATTGCGGTATAGTCGCATTTTGTTAAGCACTCTTTGGTATGTTGCCTGTTGCAGAGGCAACTGACAAGTAGCTGTCAGCAATGACCTGATCATGGCCTTCAATACCTTTGATCTGGCTGCAAGCTTCACTAAGTCTGCATCCAGCAGTGCATTGGTGCACTATGGAGGAATTGATTATGGGTAGTTTAAGTCCACTGCACCTTCTGGTGATTGGCATCGTTGTTTTGGTGCTGTTTGGCAAAGGTAAAGTCACGTCATTGATGGGTGAATTCGGGCGCGGTATCACGGCGTTCAAAAAGGGCGTGTCGGATGGTTCTGCTGAACTTGAAAAAGACAAAGAAGCCGCCGCAGCCGCTGCACGGGATGTAACACCTGCGGATAAAGATAAGGTCTGAAATTGCACCTGTTCTTGTCTGTCACGCGCATTCCTGGTCAGGTGGTCGTAAACAATGTTTGGTGATATCGGTTGGGCTGAATTGCTGCTGATTGGCATTGTGGCGTTGATTGTAATTGGGCCAGAAGATCTGCCGCAAATGTTCCGTCAGCTTGGTCGGTTCACCGCCAAAATGCGCGCCATGTCGCGCGATTTCAGCCGGGCGATGGATCAGGCGGCCAAAGACTCCGGGGTGAAAGACGTTACTGACACGGTCAAAGGCGCCACATCTGCAACATCTGTCGGGTTGAACAAAGTAAAGGCGGCTGCCGACAGGTTTGAGAAGTGGGATCCGATAAAATCGGCCACAGGATCAGGCGCTGTGAAGCCGACTGAACCTGTGGTTGCGACGTCTGCGGTAAACAGCACGCTTGCCGCAGCCAATTCCGCCAATGTTGCGGAACCGACAATTCGCGCCCCAGATACCAAAGCCCTGTTGAAAACGCAGACGCAAAAGAAGGCTGCCGTAACGAAATCTGCGCAAGCTGCTGCAGCAAAACAATCAGACACAGAAACCGCGCCGAAACCGCGACCGTCTGCTAAATCCGTTCCCCCCGAAAAACCGGCAGTGAGCCCCCAAGTGGCCAAGCCCCCTGCCATTAAAAAACCAAAAAAGGCGGATGCGTCATGACTAACGCAGATGATACGGATGGCAGCTCCGCCCCGCTGATGGAACACCTGAAAGAACTGCGCAACCGTATTCTGGTGTCGGTGGGGGTGCTCTGCGTCGCTTGCATTGTGGGCTATCTGGTTTGGAAGCCCGTGTTTGACATCCTGTCGCAGCCAATGTGCCACGCTATGGAAGTGCGCGGCCAACAGTGCCAGTTCATTCTTGTAAAACTGCAGGAAGGTTTTTTCGTCGCGGTGAAAATTGCGGTCTGGGCCGGGTTTGCGATGGCCTTTCCCGTTATTGCGTTTCAGCTGTGGCGATTTGTGGCGCCCGGCCTTTACCGCAATGAAAAGAACGCTTTTTTGCCGTTTCTTATTGCGTCACCGGCGATGTTTGTCGCGGGTGCCGCCTTTGCGTATTACCTGATTTTGCCGGGGGCTTTTGCGTTTTTTCTAAGTTATCAGGATGATTTTCAAAAGGCGATGGCAGACGGCACGGCGCTTGCTGCCGGGGCTTCTGCCGGGGTTGTGTATCAAGGGTCGGTTGAGGCGTTCCTATCCCTGACAATGAGCTTTGTTATGGCGTTTGGCCTGTGTTTCCAGCTGCCGGTTTTGCTTACGCTTATGGGGAAGGCCGGCTTGGTTTCGGCATCCGGCCTGCGGGCCACGCGAAAATATGCAGTGGTGGCAATTTTGACAGTGGCAGCAGTCGCGACCCCCCCCGATGTGATGAGCCAGTTGATCATGTTCTTTGCGGTTTATCCGCTTTACGAAATATCTATCCTGCTGATCAGCCGTTTTGAGAAAAAGAAAGAGGCTGAGATGCGCGCAGATGGTACATGGTTTGACGAAGACGAGGGTGCTGCATGACGGGTGATGCCTTAATCCGCATTGCCGAAGCCCTTGAACGTCTGTCCCCGGCTGCCACGTCAGCCCCCGATTTTGCGTCGGCTGACGCCTTTGCCTGGCATGTATTGCCAGACCGACTGGACCCTGTGCGTAATGTGGCAAAGGTTGATATCGGGTTGCTGATTGGTATCAACAGATCGCGCGATACTTTGCTGGAAAATACCCGGCATTTTGCGCGCGGCCTGCCCGCCAATAATGCGCTGCTATGGGGCGCGCGCGGCATGGGAAAATCCAGCCTTGTGAAAGCCGTTCATGCAGCGATCCTTGCCGAAGGCCTGCCGCTTAAGATCGTCGAGCTTAGTCGGGAAGATTTGCCATCCGTCAGCCGGTTGCTGGCGCACCTGCGCAAGGCCAGTCACCGGTTTATTCTTTTCTGCGATGACTTGTCGTTCAGCCATGATGATCAGCATTACAAATCCCTGAAAGCGGTTCTTGATGGCGGGATCGAGGGGCGGCCTGATAATGTAATCCTTTATGCCACGTCGAACCGTCGCCATTTGATGCCGCGTGACATGATTGAAAACGAACGCTCAACGGCCATCAGCCCGTCTGAAGCGGTCGAAGAAAAAGTGTCACTTTCTGACCGGTTTGGTTTGTGGCTGGGCTTTCATCCCTGCAGCCAGGATGACTATCTTGCAATGATTACAGGTTATTGCACGGCACATGGTGTCAATATCAACAATGATATCCTGCGCGCCGAGGCCATAGAATGGCAAGCCACACGCGGCGCGCGATCAGGTCGCGTTGCATGGCAGTTTTTTACCGATCTTGCAGCGCGTCACGGCGTCCGGCTGTAAGCACTGGCTGCCGAGGCAGACGCTTTGCGCGGCACCCGGCTATTGCAGGAATTGCACAGGATCGACGCTATCGACGCCCTTGCGCACCTCAAAATGAACAAAGGCCGGGTTGCCAGCCCTGACAGCCGCGATGGTTTGACCCCGTTTGACCTTTGCGCCTTTGGCAACCTTGATGCCGTCCAGCCCGGCATAAACCGTAAGCAACCCGCCCGCGTGACGTATTACGAGGATCGGCACTTGTTCGGTGTCTTTGGTAATGGCGGCAATCACGCCGTCTGCGCCGGCCTTGACCGCCGTGCCACCCGCGGCTGAAATATCAATGCCGTCATTTTTGCCCTTGGAATAGGCTCGAATGATCTTGCCATCCACCGGCATCACGAATTTGGCGGCAGACGCGGTTGACCGTTGTTCGCCCAGATCAGGCGACACGGGTGTTTCTTTGGCCTTTTGTGCGGCAGGTGCCACATCTTCATCTGGCAAGGGTTCTGAAGCCGAAGGTGGCACGGGGGTTGGTGATCCTACACCCGGCGCGGTTTCAGCAATAGCCACTTGCCGCAGCGGTGCGCCGGCTGCAGCCACTGGAATGATCAGGAATTGCCCCTCGCGCACTGCCAAATCTGCAGGTAATCCGTTCCAATCAGCAAGTGCCTTGGCTGAAACCCCGTAAATACGTGCAATCGAAAACGCGGTTTCGCCGCGTGCCACTTTGTGGCGTTGGGGTTCCTGCCCAGATATAGCCGCAGAAGCCGCCGGTGCAGATGGTGTCGCAGTGCCGCCCACGCGATCAAGGGCAGTTGTGGCAATACCAGCAACATCGACAGGTTGCACGCCAGCGCCGCCGCCACCGATGATCGTACCTGTGTTTCCGCCGCCGATCGCGCTGCCACCGGCCAAAACGCGGCGCGGCAATAGCAGTGTTTCCCCATCCCGCAGCGGGTCAGTCGGCCGCAACGCGTTAAAGCTTGCAAGTTCGTCAGCGCCCAAACCAATTCTTGCGGCCACACTTGCCACAGTGTCACCGCGGCGTGCCACAGCTGCCTGATAGGTCGGATAATTCAAGATGCCCTTGCCGTCCGCAGAGGGTCGGTTTGCCGTTGCCTGCTGCGCTGCATCCGTTGTGTTCAGTGCGCCACTGCCGCTTCGCAAATCCCAATCAAGGTTCAATCCGCCACCGACAGAATTATCACAGGCACTTAGCCCGGCAAAAGCCGTGGTCAGTGCCAACGCACGCAACACGGTGCTGCGCATAACTTGGGGACGGGTCATCATCGCTCTGCCTCGTTATGAAAGCGCCCGGGTTGATCCCAGTGTGCGCACTGTCGTTCAATCGGCCGTTCAATCTGTGCCAATTCCTTCCACCAGCGGCACAAAGCGCACCTGGCGAAGTTCTTGGTAGTCAAATCCATCTTCGTTGCGCACCACTTTGATCAAGCTTTGCACAGCATCAGACTGGCCTACTGGTATCACCATGATACCCCCTATCTTAAGCTGCGCCAATAGGGGGCCGGGGGGGTCTTCTGCGGCAGCGGTCACTATTATGCGGTCAAATGGGGCCTGATCTGGCAAACCACGGCTGCCGTCGGCCGTAAGAGCCGTGATGTTGGTCAGATCAAGCGCGCTAAACACTTGTGCTGCTTCCCGCACCAGCCGCCGATGGCGGTCCACGGTGTAAACCCTGCGCGCCAGTTGTGCCAGGATGGCGGCTTGATAGCCGGACCCTGTTCCCACCTCCAGCACGGTATCGCGTGGGTTCACCGACAGCGCTTGGGTCATCAAGGCAACAACGGACGGCTGACTGATGGTCTGGCCACACGAAATTGGCAACGGCACGTCATCATAGGCGCGGGCAGCAAAATGGCCGCGCACAAAATGGCCGCGATCAATGGCCTCCATCGCACCTAAAACGCGCGGGTCAATGATCCCACGAGACCGCAATGCAAACAAGAAACGCATTTTGCGTTCGGCGGGCGAGCCCCCGGTATCATCTTGATCATCTGCCTGGCCGTCGCCCACCGTCATCCTATGCGGGCCGCGAGGTCTGACAATTGGTCATGTGCCGTTAAATCCGCGCGCATCGGCGTCACAGAGATATAGCCTTGCAAGTTTACCGCAGCATCGGTTCCCGGCAGCGTGGGCGTTTGTTGCGGGCCACCCTTGATCCACAGGAATTTACGCCCCGAGGGTGAAATATGCGGCTCCAGCCCAAAGGCGGTATCCCGACGAAAACCCTGAGCTGCGACCTTGATGCCTTTGACAGCGGCAGCTGGCACGGGCGGGAAATTGACGTTGTAAAATGTCCGGTAATCGGCGCTGTCCCAGATACCTTTGTCAAGTAACGCCCTGACCACCGCCACACCATGTGTACGCGCGGCCTCAAACGGGTCTGTAAGATCTTCGGTCAACGGACCCAAAAACTGCGACAGGGCGATCGCCTTCAGCCCGTGCAAAGCCGCTTCCATGGCCCCTCCAATGGTGCCAGAATAAAGGGTGTTTTCTGCGGAATTGTTACCACGGTTTACGCCGGATAATACCAGATCAGGTCTGGCCCCATCCAACACATCGAACAACCCCGCCAGCACGCAATCTGCCGGGCTGCCTTCGGTCGCGTATCTGCGCGGGCCCAGCTTGGCAATCATCATGGGCCGGGTATAGCTGATGCAATGGGCCACGCCCGATTGTTCAAAAGCAGGGGCCACGGTCCAGACCTCACCCTTTGGTCCGGCAATCTCTGTCGCGATCTGGGTCAAAACTTCAAGCCCGGGGGCGTTGATCCCATCGTCATTGGTGATCAGAATTCGCATCGATTGCCCCTACCTGTCCTTGCACCGTCTGATAGACGAGGTAGGGCAGGGCGGCAAGCATTGACCTTGCCCGTTTGACTACTTTGGTGTCCAAATGCGCGCTGGCTGGTCGCGGTCCATGATATAAAACTGATCAGCCTGCACGGCATTCCAGTCACCAACCTTTCCATCAGGCCAGCGCACACGAATTTCAGTGCCCTTCGCGTCGCCCAGCCCAAAATGACGCCACCCGATTTGCCCGCTGGCATGGCCGCCACCAACGGTCGCCTCGCGGCGCATGACCACATCGCCATGCTTTACTTCGATCCAAGCGCCAATGGCATCGGTGTTGGCACCCGGCTGTTTAATTTGCACCTCAAGCCAATGGCCTGCATTCGTGCTGGTATTGCGCCAAACCTGAGCCGCTTCGCGCCGGTTCACCACAACAAGATCAAGCAATCCGTCAAGATTGAAATCCACCAATGCGGCCCCGCGTGATGTTTTCACGCTGGCCACACCCGCCTTGTCGCCCGCTTCGATAAACGTGCCATCAGCGTTTTGCAGCAGCAGATTATTGGGGTCTTGCATCGCGAAATCGGGCATCGCATCAACGTTGCCTTTGGCCACGAACAAATCGACCATGCCGTCATTGTTCACGTCATCGAACTGCGCGTGCCAGCCGGTGCTTGGCTTCTTTTCCGGACCCGTATAGGGCCTGTGCGCAGTAACACCCGCTTTCAACGCCACGTCAGCGAAGGTTGGCGCAAGTGCTGCACCATGCACCGCCGGGGCTGCACGCTGCAGTTTGCTATCGGCCATGCTGGTAAGAAAATATTCAGGCATCCCATTGAAATCAAGATCATAAGACGCAATACCCATGCCCCAGATTTTCAACGGTTTCCAGCCTTCATCGGTTGTATAGGGCACCGGATCCTTGCCCGGATCAACATGCCATAGCTGTTCTTGCCCGCCTTTATAATACTCGCGGTCGTTCGAGATGCGCAGCGATTGTGTGCCCGACATGTTCCAGTCAGTGAACAGCATGGATAGCGCACAGAAGCTTGGCTTTAGTGGCAAGGGTGCTGCGAACTTGGATGCATCAGGTGCAGGTCGGTGCAGCCAGTTGGCAGTGCACGACCCCCATGGAAAATCTTCTTCCAACCGGTTCAGGTAATTGCCCACAGCCAGCGTTGGCCAATCGGCCCCCCGCTCCCACGTGGCGGCAAAGGCGGTGGACCATTCATTGCCACCGTCAAAGCCCCAGTCTTCGTTCGCGCGGGCGAACTTGCAGTTCCCAAGACCCTGCATCACCACGTTTTCACCTTGCCGCAGCAAGACCAGATCGGTGACCCCGTCGCTGTCAATGTCCAGCGGGTAGGTGCCGGTTACTGCGTCCAGTTCCAAGCCGCTCACCTCGGGCAGAAAGGAAAGCGCGCCGCCTATCGCACTGGTATTGCGATAGAATGTAGCTGGTGCTTTGCCGCCCGATAGAAGCATATCCGCCTTGCCGTCGCCCGAGCAATCAAATGTGGCGACACCGCCGCCAACCATGTACTCCCAGTCGCCGGCATAGACGCTGGCAACGCCCGCTGAAACGCCTTCTTCCACAAACGTCGGAATGGCGGGCAGGTCTTGTGCGGTTGCCGGGCCGTAAGTACCAGCCAAGACTGCCGCCAAACCGACCATAACACTGAACTTCTGCATCATTCGCTCCGCGTTTTCAGGGCTACTGTAAAGGCACCAACGCAGCGTCCCTGATCGAGACCATTTTCAATAGCGTCCCGAAAGTGAATGCCCCCGTAAAGCCGCGAAAGACCCGCCTCTTCGGCTGCCGCCCAAAAGCTTGGGAAGCTGCGCGCAGGCAAGCCATCGTCGGCATGCGCGTCATCTTCGAATGCGAAGTTTTCACCAAACAAACCCGTCAGAACCGCCGCCGCTGCGCCTGACTGTGCCGAATGCCCGCTGGGATATTCGGGGAAAGGCGGCGTGGTCAACATCGACTCCCATTTCGGGTCCATCGTCCTGCGGATATACGTGACGGGGCGCAGCAGGTCGTATTGATACTTTGTATTCCAGGCGCTGATAAACGCGTCTGCCGTGCTAACGCCAAGCCGCGCCAGAACATCGACCGTTTGCTCGATGGGTTGATGATCGCGGTTGCTAATCTGCAGGGCAATTGAAATCCAATGGCCGGGCGGTGTGGACGAAAGCATCGCATCATCGGACCAAAAGCGCGCAATCGCTTTTTGTTCGGGCGTCAGGTTTTTGGTGGTGTCGAATACCTCTTGCGCTTCGGCGTAAAAAGCGGATGCCGGGTCTTCGCTGTAGTCGGTCGGTGCGGGCAAATCACAGGTTGTACCCGTTGGCACGGCAAACGTCCGATTTTTCCCCCAGTTTGGCAAAAGTGGCAATTGTTGCAGACGGATGGGGCTGGTTGGCACCCAATTGGATGGGCCGTTTGCAAGTGTGTAAACCTCGGGAAAGCCCAGATTTTCAATCACAGCGCCGCCGTCTGTTTGTGCCCATGCGACAACATGGTCAGCCACGGCTAGCCCGAATTTTTCAGATCGTTCCGCCACGTCGGCGACTACACCGTCAGCTACTTTTGCATGCTGTTTCGCAGACAAAGATGCCAACGCCCGCTGCCCCGTTGGTCCGGTGTTGGCAAACAGCTTGGTAACCATTTGCGCAAGCGTCGTTTGTAGAACCACCGCCTCATCATAGATCTGGACCGGATCGCGCTTTGGTAATGGCGTCAATCCTGTCAACTGGCCTGCCAAGGATTGCATGTCAGAAGACCCGCTTGCCACCGCTTCATAGGCGGCAATGCCAATATAGGCAAAGCTTCTGCTTGCCACTGGCGGCGTGTAAGTTGGGGTATGGCGCACCAATTCCAGCGTCATGCGGTACCAGATTGCCAGCACCTCTTGCGGGGGCACCTGTGCTTGAACTGCTGCGGTGGGAGACGCGATGATGACCGCTGCCAGTGCAAGCGACTTGATAGATTTGCCAAAAAGTATCATTTCCGGGCTCCTGTAGCAGCAAGACAATGACCGCTGATTTTGGAAACGATAAACAATCAAATTCGGCGCCGTGCAAGGGACTTTGATCCTTTAAATATACAGGCAAATGCCCGTCCGAACGAAGTACACTTCTGCAAGTAGGGGGCAGAATGCGAATATTTTTGGTACCAACTGACGGGCTTTGGGAAAACGGGAATCAAAAGCTAAGCTTTGTGCATTGACCTTTCGCGCAAAGATACCAAACTAAAGATGGTATATGTCGGCCCCACGAATGATGGGCGATTTTTTAAGCTGCGTTTACGGCGGCTTCCTTTTCAGGAACGAAATGTCATGGCTACTTTTTTCAAAGCTCACCGCATTGCGGCCACTGTTGTGCTGGTTGTTGCGGCGGCATGGGTGGCGACGGGCGAATTTTCTGCGGTGGGTAGCCAAGAGGCAAAAGCTGCCGAACCGGGCTCGCCTGCAGCCGACGCATCTGTTTCGGGAACAGTAGCCCCCGCGCCGTTGCGAACAGTTGCTGCGGTGGTTCCGGTGTTTGCCGACCATGCCCGCGAAATTCGCATCTCAGGTGCGACTGCAGCCGATAAAAGTGCAGTTCTGGCCGCCCGTTCAGATGGTATCGTAGAAACGTTGGGCGTGGCGCAAGGCGATGAAATCACTGCGGATACCTTGGTTTTAAAGCTTGTTGGCGCAGATGTTGCCGCTTCGGTTGCGACAGCTGAGGTGGCACTTGCCCAAGCGACACAAGAACTTGTGGTCGGAGAAAAACTATACGCCCGTGGTGGCCTTGCAGAATTGGAATTGACCACCCGGCGATCCGCCAAAGCGGCGGCGGATGCTGCGTTGCAACAAGCTCAGTCTGCGGAAGACAGATTGCTTTTAAAAGCGCCCTTTGCCGGAACGGTCGATTCAGTTGACGTCGAACTGGGCGAATGGGTGCAATCTGGAACCCCGATTGCAACCGTTTTGTCGCTGGACCCGATCGTCGTTAAAGCCGAGGTCAGCGAACGGGAGGTGGCCTTCGTGTCAATCGGTGGCCAAGCCCGTGTGCGCCTTGTCAGCGGCGTCGAAATGGAAGGCACTATTCGCCACGTGGCAAAGCAGGCATCTGTCGGCACCCGTACCTTTGTGGTCGAAGTAGCCTTGCCAAACCCTGACAGGTCCATCGGATCCGGCATGACCGCAGAAGTTCGGCTTTTTGCAGCCCCTGTGCCAGCAGTAAGTGTTCCACGCTCTGTTATTACTTTGTCAGAAGACGGCTTGATCGGGCTTCGCGTCGTGGGCCCCGACAATATTGCGCAGTTCGCTCCCGTGACATTGCTGGATGACACGGCTTCCGGAATGATCGTAACCGGGGTGCCCGCGGACGTACGGATTATAGTCGCTGGTCAAGATCTGGTCCGAGACGGCGAGAAGGTAACAGTGACGGAAGTATCAGCCGCTGATGTTGCAAAGGCACAGCCATGAAGCTTGTTGATCTTGCCATTCGGAATGCGCGACTGACGATTTCCGTGCTGATGTTTTTGATGCTTGCCGGTGCGTTGGCATACATCAACATCCCCAAAGAAGCCGAGCCTGACATTCAAATTCCGATCATCTATGTAAGCATGGGCTATGACGGAATTTCGCCCGAAGACAGTGAACGTTTGTTGCTGCGGCCCATGGAAACGGCGCTGAAGTCCATTCAGGGTATCAAAAAGATGACTGCAAGCGCCTATCAGGGCGGCGGCAATGTCTTGATCGAATTTCAAGCTGGGGCTGATCTTGATACAGCTTTGGATGATGTGCGCAATAAAGTGGATGACGCGCGGCGCGAGTTGCCCGATGGCGCTGATGAGCCGTCCATAAACGAGGTTAACATTTCTGAATTTCCCGTTCTGGTCGTAACCCTGTCGGGTGAAGTGCCTGAACGCGTTCTCAGTGCGGCAGCCAAGGAACTGCGTGACCGGATCGAGGAAATTCCCGGTGTGCTGGATGCCGCTTTGCAAGGCGTGCGCGATGATCTGGTGGAAATCGTGATAGATCCTGCCAAACTATCGTCATACGGACTGCGCCCCGATACCATGATTGCAGGCTTTAATGCCAACAACCGCCTGATTGCAGCCGGGTCGATGGAAGGCGCGGAAGGGCGCTATGCAATCAAGGTGCCATCCTTGATTGAAACTATCGAAGACCTGGCTGATTTGCCGATAATTGCCAACGGCAATGCTATCGTGCGAACCCGCGATCTGGCCGATATTCGACCAACTTTGAAAGACCCAACCAGCGTGACGCGGTTGAACGGGAAACCTGCCGTTGCCATCGAGGTGTCAAAGCGGATCGGTGCAAATCTGATTGCGACAGTCGATCAGGTGAAACTGGTGACGGGCGCACTGCAAAAACAGCTGCCTGACGGCGTGGTTGTGTCGTTCAGCCAAGATAAATCCACCACTATACGGCAGCTGCTAAGTGATCTGCAAAACTCTGTCCTGACGGCAGTGATATTGGTCTTTATTATCATTTTGTATTCGTTGTCTGTCCGGTCTTCGATCTTGATTGG
Source organism: Pseudorhodobacter sp. (assembly GCA_014378345.1). Taxonomy (GTDB): domain Bacteria; phylum Pseudomonadota; class Alphaproteobacteria; order Rhodobacterales; family Rhodobacteraceae; genus JACMNW01. The sequence goes on from JACMNW010000307.1 coordinate 24,933, forward strand.
CCTGGCTATCCCCGCGTCGTTCCTGATGGGCATTCTGGGTTTGCAAATGGCGGGCCTGACAGTCAATCTGGTAGTTCTTTTCAGTCTGATTTTGGCGGTTGGCATGTTGGTGGACGATGCGATTATCGTCACTGAATATGCGGAACGCCGCATTGGCGAAGGCATGGATAAAACGTTAGCGTTTTCTGAAGCGTCGCACCGCATGGCTGGCCCGGTTATCGCCTCTACCATGACGCGCATAGCCGCGTTTTCACCCTTGCTGTTTTGGCCCGGCATTGTCGGCGAATTCATGAAATACATGCCGATTACCTTGATTGCGACATTGTCCGCGTCAATGCTTTATGCGTTGATTTTCGTGCCGACACTTGGATCCATCATATCCAAGCCGTTCAAAAACCCGCCGGTACACAAAGATGGCGGGTATATGTGGGTTGTGGGCAAAGCGATCCGGCACCCATTTATTGTTATGTTTCTTGCACTTGGCACTTTGGTTGCAGTGCCTTACACCTATATGCAGGTCGGCAAAGGGGTAGAGTTCTTTCCAAATGTCGAGCCAGACTTTGGCCAGTTGTATGTGAAAGCGCGCGGAAATCTGTCCATTCAAGAAAAAGATGTCTTGGTGCGGCAAGCCGAGACGCGGCTGCTGGGTTGGCCGGGGCTGGAAACGGTCTACACGCGCGTCGGTTCGGGCGGTGGCGATAATGCTGCGTCAGATGTGATTGGCACCATTCAATATGAATTTGTTGATTGGCGGAAACGCAAAAACGCCAATGCAATTTTGGCCGATTTGCGCGTAGCGATGCAAGGCATCCCCGGCGTTGAAATTGAGGTGTCCGTTCCCGATGCGGGCCCACCAACCGGCAAGGCCATCCAGATCAGGCTGTCGGCGGATGATCCGGCGGGCCTGAAAGGTGCCGCGCGTCTGATCAGCGGAAAGTTGGCACAAATAACTGATGTGACGGATATCAATGAAGGCTTGCCTTTGCCCGGTGTTGATTGGGAGCTGAAGGTGGATCGCGGCGAGGCATCGCGTTACGGCGCGTCACCCGGGGCTGTTGGCGCTGTGGTGCAGCTTGTTACCTCTGGTCTGAAGCTATCTGATTTCAGGCCTGCCGGGTCTGATGATGCGGTGGATATCGTGCTGCGCCTGCCACCAGATCAGCGCACAATTTC
>JACMNW010000308.1 GCA_014378345.1 Pseudorhodobacter sp.
AGGGGATGGCGCTGGTAGGGCGGGCGGGGGCGGGATAGGCTGTTGGCACGGATGACTTAAGGTGACGGCGGGTATGATCGGGCGGGTTTTGGGATTCATATGTGTGATGGCGGCAACGCCCGCGCTGGCGCATCCGCATGTGTTTATTGATACGCAGCTTGAGGTGATCTTTGATGATCAGCATTTGGCGACCGGGGTGCGGATCACTTGGATCTATGATGAATACTTTTCGCTGGTGATCGCTGAGGAGCACAAGATTGATCCGGATTATGACGGCACCGCAACCGAGGCCGAGGCAAAGCCATTGGTTGGGTTTGATATGACGTGGGATGCGGGATATCCCGGCGATACCTACGCCGTGATGGGCGCGGCGGAGCTGGCGTTATCTGGCCCCAGGGATTGGACGGCAAGCTATACTGACGGCAAAATCACGACGACCCATCTGCGGATGTTTGATACCCCAGTGAAAGTGACCGCCACGCCGTTGCAAGTTCAAGTTTACGATCCGACGCTTTACACAGGGTATTACATTGTCGGCAAACCCGTTTTGACGGGCGCAGCAGACGGGTGCGAGATTTCCGTGTTTCTGCCGGACCGCGCTGCGGCGGATGAAATTTTACAGGCGGCCATTGATAAATTGCCGACGTCCATGGATGTGGAAAACGAATTTCCCGCCGTTGGAAAAGCCTATGCTGAGGAAGTGAGAGTGACATGCGCCGCAGCATCCTGATTATTGGCTTTGTGATCGCCGGGGGTCTTGCGGTTTTGTATGGGATCGGCGGTTTTGACGCCGTGCACCGGATTATCGAGGCCAGCCAACGCCAGATGCAAAGCACACTTGCGGGGGCGGTGCGGCATTTGCGCAGCGGTGATCCGGGGGCGTTGGCGGCGCTGTTGGTGGCCCGTTTCAGCTATGGCTTTATTCATGCGGCGGGGCCGGGGCATGGCAAGGTATTGATCGCAGGCTACGGCGTGGGGCGGCGGGTGCCGTTGATGCGGTTATCGGTGTTGGCGCTGGCGTCATCGCTTGCGCAATCTTTGGTGGCGATTGGCTTGGTGTTTGCCGGGGTCACAGCCTTGGGCTGGACGCGCGAGCAGATGGTGGGGGTAACAGAGGATGTCATGCGGCCCGTAAGTTACGGCGCAATCTTGCTGTTGGGGCTTTGGTTGGTTTGGCGTGGAGGTGCGCGGATGTGGCGGCAGACGCGGGTGGATGTGGGTCATCAGCATCACGGGCACGGTCATGTGCATGACGAACACTGTGGCCATACGCATGGGCCAACATTGGACGACGCGGCACAGGTGACAAGCCTGCGCGATGCGGCGGGCCTGATTGCGGGCATTGCTATTCGGCCCTGCACGGGGGCGTTGTTTTTGCTGATGTTAACTTGGGCAATGGGGATTTTTGCATCTGGCGTTGCTGGAGTGCTGGCGATGGGTGTGGGCACGGCGACGGTGACGGTTGGCGTCGCGATGTTTGCGGTTTGGGCGAGAGAGGGCGCGTTGGCCAGCCTGCCCGGAGAGCGCATTGCGCAGGCCTTGCCCGTGATGGAATTGGCTGCGGGGCTGGTGGTGGCGCTGCTGGCGGGGCAGTTGCTGCTGCACAGTTTATAGGCACTGTCTTGTAGTCGTGTGCCGTGCAGGATAGGGCGATTTGTATGACATTACCGTTGACCCGTACAGCCCATGCTAGGGCTACATTAGTGCTTGGACTGCCGTTGATCGGCAGCCATTTGGCGCAGATGTTGCTGCATGTGACCGATATGGTGATGCTGGGGTGGTACAGCGTGACCGCCCTTGCGGCGGCCGTAATTGCCACCTCGACGTTCTTTGTGATTTTTATTCTTGGGGCGGGGTTTGCCCAAGCCGTGATGCCGATGGTGGCATCAGCTATCGGGCGCGGCGACGACGTGCAGGTGCGGCGCGATACGCGAATGGGGTTGTGGCTGTCCATCGCGTTTGGGGTGTTGGCTTATCCGCTATTTTGGTGGTCGGAGCCGTTGTTGCTGACGCTTGGGCAAAAGCCCGAGGTGGCGGCGTTGGGCCAGGAGTTTTTGCGCATTGCCGGGTTGGGGATGATCCCGGCGCTGTTGGTGATGGTGTTGAAAAGCTATCTCGCGGCGTTGGAGCGAACGCAAGTGGTGCTTTGGGTGACCTTGGCGGCGGTGGGGGTGAATATCGCCGTCGGCTGGGCGTTGATTTTTGGCAACTGGGGCGCGCCGGAGATGGGCGTGCGGGGGGCGGCATTGGCATCGGTGACTGTGCAGGTGCTGACCGCGGTGGCTTTGGCCATTTATGCAGGCTGGTTGCCGGAATTGCGGCGGTTTCGGCTGTTTCAGCGGTTTTGGCGGCCGGACTGGCATGCTCTACGTCAGGTGTTTAAGCTTGGCATGCCGATTGGGCTGACGAGCCTCGCCGAGGGCGGCATGTTTGAAGCATCCGCCATCATGATGGGCTGGGTGGGCACGGTGCAACTGGCGGCACACGGCATTGCTTTGCAGGCGGCGGCGTTGACCTTTATGGTGCACCTGGGGTTATCGAATGCCACCACGGTGCGCACGGCGCTGGCGTCAGGCGCGGGGGATGCGGTGGCAGTGCGAAGGGGCGGCCGCGTGGCGATAGGCCTTTCGATGATGTTTGCGGTGGTGGTGGTTATCTTGTTCTTGACCTTTCCAGAGGCGATTATTTCGGTGTTTTTGGATAGGGCCAAGCCAGAGGCCGCGCAGATACTGGCGTTTGGCACATCGCTTTTGGCGGTGGCGGCGTTATTCCAAGTGGCGGATTCGTTGCAGGTGATGGCGCTGGGCCTGCTGCGCGGGGTCAAGGATACCCGCGTGCCGATGTTGATTGCCGCGCTGAGCTATTGGGGGATCGGTATTCCGGCCAGTTACTTGCTTGCGTTCAAGGCGGGGTACGGTGGCGTTGGCTTGTGGCTGGGGCTGGTGATTGGGCTATCCGTTGCGGCGGGGTTGCTGATGACGCGGTTTTGGATGAAAGCCCCGCGGGTTGTTTGACGGCGCGGGCACGGCTTTTTGATTTACAGCACTGTGCGCGCCTCTTTAAATTCATGGTATGATCAAATGAATCATTTTAGGGGGTAAAGTGACGTAAGGCGAACCGGGATTGGCCAACAGGACGATTGGCACGCTTACGTCTGTCGTGACGGGCATTGCGGGCACGCCGCCTGCGTTTTCTGTGGCGGTGACGACGGTGACGACGGCGACGATTGTGGCGGCAACGTGCGATGCGGGCGTGATGCCAAATGACCGGTCCCTTTGAAGGGGCCGGTTTTTTAACGTCAGGGTTTGGTGGGATCGGTCTTTAAAATCCGCTCAGATTTCTTGCGCACCAGAACCATGCGCAGATCGTGCATTGCCAACAGCAAGGTGTCGGTCACGGCGTCCAGCTGTGCATCTGTTGCCCGTGATTGCGCCCAATGTGTGGTCAGGTTCAAGTGGTCTACCGCGCGGTGGATATCGTCGATATCGCGTGTGGCAAGGGTTGACGAGCGGGTGGCAAGCCAGTTTTTTATCGCCTTTAGGTCTGCATCGTCCAAGACCGTATCGCCATGCGGTTTGATGGTGCCGTTTTTGACATTGACCGAAGCAATTTCGTCCATTTCTATCCGGCGCTGGCGATTTTCGGTGTCAACCCGAAAAACCGTGGCGCCGTTGTCGCGGATGCGAAAATAGAACTGCGGAAGGTCTGCCGACATTTTGGCTCCGTCAGGTTAGGGCGGCGCAGAAGGTTTGGATGCGGCTGCAAGCTTCGATTAGCGCAGCGTCAGAGGTAGCGTAGCTGACGCGGAAGTTTGGCGATAGGCCGAAGGCTGCGCCAAAGACCACGGCGACGCCGGTTTCTTCCAGCAGGGCGGTGGCGAACACCTCGTCATTTGTGATTTTGGTGCCGGCGGCAGAAGTTTTGCCGATGCAACCGGAAATGTCGGGATAGACGTAGAACGCGCCTTCGGGTTTGGGGCAGATGATGCCTTTTGCGTCGTTCAGCATTTTGACAACCAGATCGCGGCGGCCCTGGAACAGTTTGCGGTTGGGGGCGAGGAAATCTTGCGGGCCATTCAGCGCTTCCAGCGCGGCATATTGGCTGACGGAACTGGGGTTTGAGGTGCTTTGTGATTGCACCGTGGCCATGGCTTTGATCAGGGCCACTGGCCCCGCCGCGTAGCCGATGCGCCAGCCGGTCATGGCGTAGGATTTCGAGACGCCATTGCAGGTGAGGGTGCGGTCGTAAAGCTTGGGTTCGATTTGTGCGGGGGTGGTGAAGACGAAATCATCGAACACCAGATGTTCATACATATCGTCGGTCATGACCCAGACATGCGGATGGCGCAGCAGCACATCGCAGAGCGCGCGCAGTTCGGTGGCGGTATAGCCCGCGCCGGTGGGGTTGGAGGGGGAGTTGAAAATGAACCATTTGGTCTTAGCGGTGATGGCGGATTCTAATTGGGCGGGCGTCAGTTTGAATTGGGTTCCAATGCCTGCGGCAACAGGCACGGGCGTACCGCCTGCCAGCAGCACCATATCGGGGTAGGAGACCCAATAGGGTGCGGGGATGATCACCTCGTCACCCGGATTGAGGGTGGCCATGAAGGCGTTATACAAAATCTGTTTGCCGCCGGTGCCAACGGACACTTGGGCAGGCGTGTACGTAAGCCCGTTTTCGCGTTTGAATTTTTCGCAGATGGCTAGTTTCAGCTCGGGTATACCATCGACCGCCGTGTATTTGGTTTTGCCCGCATCAATTGCGCGCTTGGCGGCGTCCTTGATATTCTGTGGCGTATCAAAATCCGGCTCACCTGCGCCAAGGCCGATGACATCACGGCCTGCCGCCTTTAATTCCTGCGCTTTTGTGGAAACGGCGATCGTGGGGGACGGTTTGACGCGCGACAGGGTATCGGACAGGAAGGCCATTACATGCTCCGGGACAATGCGCCCGTTTGTGGTTTCGGGCAGTTTCTTCTAGGGTGCAGGCAAAGCTGGTTCAAGCGGTATTGGGGCGATTTATGACAGAGACGAACTATGCGCGGCTGAAACGCTTGGGGATGCGGTCTTGGCGGCGTGGTACCAAGGAGATGGATTTGATTTTGGGCCCCTATGCCGACGCGCATTTGACTACGATGGGCGAGGCGCGGTTGGCGCTGTATGACCTGTTGCTGGATGAAAATGATCAGGATTTGCTGCCGATGATGTTGGGGCAGGCTGCGGCACCTGAAGGGATGGCGGATTTGGTGGATGAGATATCGGTTTTTGCCAAGGCGCGGCTGCTGGGCGTTCATTCCGCTTAAATTGAAATTATCTGTTTTACGCAAATTGTGCAGGAAATCCGGTACCCACTTTTCCCTGATTTGCTAAAAATCTACTTTAGTTTACGGAATGTTTTCTATTTGTGCTGATTCTGCCCCTGTCAAACGAGGGCGGAGATTTTGGAATGAGCATTCACGAAACACTGATGGACGGGTCGCAAAAGGCGGTTATGTCCAACTACCTGGAAAACTTGGCGCTGCTGGAACGGCTGCACAGGCTGCTGCTGGATGTGGTAAAAGATGAATTTGAACGGCTTGGGATTTTGGAAATTAACTCGGTACAAGCTTTGTTGTTGTTCAACATCGGCGAGAATGAGGTAACAGCGGGCGAATTGAAATCGCGCGGCTACTATCAGGGCAGCAACGTCAGCTACAATTTGAAAAAGCTGGTTGAACTTGGGTATATGCATCATCAGCGGTCCGACATTGATCGGCGGTCTGTGCGGGTGCGATTGACCGAAAAAGGCCGCAAGATCCGGGTCATGCTGAACGAATTATTCGCGCGCCACGCCGAAGGGTTGGACAAGCGCGGGTTGGTCAGCGGTACCGCGATGGATGACATCAACACGTCGCTGAAGCGGATGGAACGGTTCTGGACCGAACAAATTCGGTATATTTACTAAGGATTTGAGGGAAAAATTTTAGGTTTTAGCGCCAGAGATAGGCAAAGCCGGCGAAGTTGCCTTGCAATTTTGCAAGGCTGCGGTGGGCGATGCCAATGCGCGGCTTAGGGCCACTGATCAAGCGGTCAATGGCCACTTCGGGTGGGCAGGGGCGGCGTGTGACGTGATCAAAATAGCGTGGATAGGCAATCAGGGCTGCATGGGCCAGGCGCGGCAGGGTCATGGGTCCGTACAGGTTGGCCGCCGCCAGCAAGGTAAGGCGTCGTTTAGGGATGGGATTAAGGTCTGTGGTCAGTCCCCAGCCTGCATAGAAGGGCACACCTAGGCAGGTGACGGGTTTGCCGCGCAGCAGGGCTTCAAACCCTAAAGTGGAAGTCATGGTCCAAACTGCATCGCACAGCGGCAAGATGGTTGCGGGATCAGTGTTGCGCAAAATGACATTGGCATAGGTTTTTAACATAGAATCTGGCACGGCACCGGGGCGTAAGCCAGCCTCTACATCCGGGTGCGGTTTGTAGATGATAATTGCCTTTGGATTGGCGGCGCGGGTGGCTTGCAGCAGGGCAAGGTTGGTGCGGATATGCCCCGCACCTTTTAGGATTGAGGCGTCATCTTCCACCTGACCGGGCACAAGGATGCGGTGACCGTAGGGCAGCGTTGGCAGGGATTTCACACCAGAATTGTATTTGGTGACGCCGCTTTTCAGCAAGGATTGGATCAGTTTTTCAGCGCGCGCAGCCCCACCGGGTGTCACGGGGCCCGCGATAAGCGATTCAAGGCGGCTGGGGCGGGTTGGGTCGTAGTAAATGCCCAGATCATCGATAACCAGGCTGAGGGGAGGGATCAGGTTTGCGCCGAGACCGCGAGAGCGTAGCAAGCCGTCCTCGATGCGTAAGGCGTGGCCAGTTGATGCTTGGTTGGAAGGGACTTTTCCCGCCCAGATCAAAAGGCTGCGGCCAGACGTTTCGGCCAATTGCGCCGCGTGCTTAGGTGATTTGGCAAACAGTAGCGGCTTTTGGCCGCCATAAAAGCTTTGCAAATGGCGACGTTTCCAAGCGCGCATGCCCAATGCGACATAGCCCTTTTTATCTTCGCGGTAGGCACGTGCTTCGGATTCAAACTGATTTACCACATCTTCAAAGCTGCAAAGCCTGTCGCGGCAGGGGTCGTAATAGGTGGGGGCAAGGATCATTGCGGCGGCAAAAAGCTGTACTGCGCTTAGGGTTTTGGTGCGGCGGGGAATGGGGACTTCGTCGTGGCTTAGGCCCCATCCGGCGTAAAAAGGCGTGCCGAAAACATGTGGTTTGTGGCCTGCAAGAATGGCCTCGAACCCCAGTTGCGACGATACGGTATAAACAGCGATTGCCCCTGCCAGCAGTTTGTGAGGTGAGACGAGGTCGGAAAGTAGGGTCACATTTTTCTGCGCGTCGGCAGGTGAGAAATGGCCGGGACGAAGCCCACGGGCGGTTTCCGGGTGGGATTTTATGACGATATGCTCGGCACGATAATCAGCACGGGCGCGGGCGAGCATGCTTTGAAATGTGGTGTGGTCTGCCCCGCTTGCGCGTAGCGAGGCATCGCCTTTGGTTTGGTCGATGACCAGCACATAACTGGGCTCTGGCAAGGGCAGCGAGGGATCATGAATATTGTATTTTGACAAATCAAGGGAACGTAAACGGGCAATTCCGGTTTCTGCGCGGGCCAACAGGTTCGAATCGTGCAATCTATCTGAATGTAGGCATTGCTCGATCAGACTGGGGGCAGAGGCATCGAAATGTACACCGATTGGGTCAATCAGCAGCCCCAGGGGGGCGTCGCCCATACGGCCGGGTCGCAGGGACCGCAAAAAGGCGTCTTCGACGCGGACCAGGGGCAGAATGCGCCGTGCCGCCAGTGCTTGACCACGATTGGACGTGGCGCTTTGGCCC
>JACMNW010000309.1 GCA_014378345.1 Pseudorhodobacter sp.
GGAGTTGATCAACCGCATTCCGGAAGGCGAAGATTTGCGGATGTATTGGCATGGGAACTGGCAAGATTTCTGCCGTGGCCCGCATTTGCAAACCACGGGGCAGGTGCCTGCCGATGCGTTCAAACTAACGTCCATTGCCGGGGCATATTGGCTGGGTGATGCGTCGCGCCCGATGTTGCAACGGATTTACGGCGTGGCGTTCAAGAACCGCGATGACCTGAAGGCGCATTTGGTGATGCTGGAGGAGGCCGCGAAACGCGACCACCGCAAACTGGGCCGAGAAATGGAGCTGTTCCATATTCAGGAAGAAGCGCCGGGAATGGTGTTTTGGCATCCGAACGGCTGGACGATTTACCGCGCGTTGGAAGACTATATGCGCGGGCGTTTGCGGGTGGCGGGGTACAAGGAGATCAGGACGCCGCAGGTGGTGGACCGGGTGCTGTGGGAACGGTCTGGCCACTGGGAAGCCTACCGCGAGAACATGTTTATCGTGGAGGTGGACGAAGACGGGGCCAAGGAAAAGCGTATTAATGCGCTGAAACCGATGAACTGCCCCTGCCATGTGCAGGTGTATAATCAGGGGCTTAAGTCCTATCGCGACCTGCCGTTGCGGCTGGCGGAATTTGGGTCTTGCCACCGATACGAATCCTCAGGCTCCATGCACGGCTTGATGCGGGTGCGCGGCTTCACGCAAGATGACGCGCATATTTTCTGCACCGAGGAACAGATTGAAAAGGAATGTGCGGATTTCATTTCGCTGTTGGCCTCGGTCTACAAAGACCTTGGATTTGAAAGCTTTGAGATCAAGCTTTCGACTCGGCCTGATGTGCGAATTGGGTCGGACGACACTTGGGATAAGCTGGAAGCGGCGCTTGAAAACGCCATTCGTGCAACGGGGAATGCGTATGAGATTGATCCCGGCGAAGGTGCGTTTTACGGGCCGAAGCTGGATTTCAAGCTGACCGATGCGATTGGCCGCAAATGGCAGTGCGGTACGTTTCAAGTGGATGGCAACACACCAACACGGTTGGGTGCGGAATATGTGGCGGCGGATGGTGATAAGCACCGGCCCTATATGTTGCATCGCGCGATTTTAGGGTCATTCGAGCGGTTTATCGGCATTTTGCTGGAAAACTATGCCGGGCGATTGCCGTTCTGGCTGGCGCCGCGGCAGGTGGTGGTGGCGTCAATTGTGTCTGACGCCGACCCGTTTGTGCATGAAGTGGTGGCGGCGCTGCAAAAGGTGGGCGTTCGGGCCGAAGCAGATATTCGCAATGAAAAGATCAACTACAAAGTGCGCGAGCATTCGGTTGGCAAAGTGCCGGTGATCTTGGCGATTGGCATGAAAGAGGTGGAGGAGCGCACGGTTTCCCTGCGCCGTTTGGGCGACACACAAACGCAATCACTGGGGTTTGATGCTGTTATGGCGACTTTAGGGTTAGAGGCGCTGCCGCCGGCCGGGGCGTAAACGGATGGCTCCCAGACGGGGCCATTCATTCAGTGACTGTCAGGGTCGCGGGCTGCAAGTGCCAGCAGGCCGCCTGTCAGGCACATGGCAATGGGGAACATCGTGAAGACACCAAAGCCGAAGGCGGCATAGATCGCAGCGCCAGCAAGGATCAACAAAATCCCGGCGGTCACATTGCGCGACCGGGCCATTGCACCGCCCGCAATCGCAAGAATCGGGGCAAGAAAGCTGGCGGTGCGGATAACCATGGGGTGGTTAACTTGTTTGCCCAGTTCGCCAATTTCACCGTGATTTTCAATAAATACGGTATAACCGTAGCCGAAAAAGCCGATGATCATGGCCCAGATGCCGCCAATGATCCCAAGAACGAGCGCTGCGTTTCGCATTTTTTTCCTTATTAACAACAGGTTAGCGCAGATTTCTGCGGCTTTGATTCTGGCTTGCTTTTTGTCACGGTTTTGGCATGATTTTGGGTGTGACGACAGAGTTTCTAACCGACCCGTGAATGCCACGCAGCCGGAGAGATTGGAAGACCCGGTTGCACGGCCCGCGGCATGTCGCTGTGGGGGAATGATGAAGGAGATGCGGCATGCCGACGGGCACCGTAAAATGGTTCAACAGCACCAAAGGCTACGGCTTTATCGCCCCTGATGATGGCGGCAAGGATGTGTTTGTGCATGTCTCTGCTGTGGAACGAGCAGGGTTGAAGGGCCTGAACGACAACCAGAAGATCGGCTACGACTTACAATCTGGCCGGGATGGCAAGGAATCTGCGGGCGACTTGCGCATTTTGTAAGCCGTTGGGATTGCTCGGATAAAGGTACACCCCCTCTATCAGAAGGGGGTATTTAGGCGTTTGTCAGCTTGGCTTCGGTGACACTATCCCAGCCAAGATACCAAGTGCTGCCGTCTTGAATGACCGGGCGTTTCATCACGGCGGGTTGGGCTGCTATCTGCGCCTCGGCGTCGGACACGCGCAGGTATTCGCCAAAGGCGCGGTAGGTGGTCGATTGCTTGTTGATTACACGGTCGCCGAACTCTGCGACGATCACATCAATCTCTGCCGTGGATAGCGGATTGGCGCGGACGTCGCGGAATGTCACATCTTTTCCCGCCGCTTGCAGGGATTTTATCGCCTTTTTACAGGTGTCGCATGTCGATATTCCGTAAAGGATCATGGCGGTTCGCGTCCTTGTGCTTTTGGCGTGCTTTTGGCGTGCTTTATCCGTGCATACGCCGCGCACGCGGCAGGTGCAATTCAGGCCGTGACGGCGCGGGTGATTGCAACACCCGCCCACGCCGAAAACGCGGTCAGAATTGTGCCCCACGCCAGGTCGTTGGCAACCAAAATTGGCGACCATGATTTCATGATGGCGTAGCTCGTGAATTCGTAAGTGCCGTAAGCCATTGCGCCGATGATCGCCGCCGGGATGATGATAGCGGAGCCCGTTTTCAATGCGGGGTAGCTGACGAGGTAAACCAGTCCTGCCACATAGGCGAGGTAGAACAGGCCTGCGGGGACAATGCGGATGTCGGTCAGCAGTTGATCACCAAGAAATCGCTGGAACAGCGGGCGCATGTGCAGCGTCAGCATGACGGCGTCAAGGGCAAGGAAAATAACGGCGGTGAGGGCATAGAGGATAAGCGTGTGCATGGCAGACCTTGACTGTTGTTTTGCAATAAATAGCGTCTTTTTCGGGTAGGACCATAACTTGGGTAAACATTTGCCGCCGATTAAAAATGCGGAGCTTGCAGATCGGCAAAACCCAAGTGGTCTTTTTGGAAAAAACAGCGATGGAATAGCCCCATGTCTTTGGCCAAAATGCTGCTGAAAACTCTGATCGGGACGTTGGTTTAATTTTCAGGGTGAGGCTGACGACGACACAGGCACCCCAATCAGCGGCGTCGGCATTGCAATTGGATGATGAAAACATCCTGATAGGCGACAAGTGTTTAGAAGTCAGTAAATGACAGTCAAACAAAGCTTCTGGTCATAAACACCGAATTCGGGTCCGGAGTGTAGCCTTCAAACGCGCCGCAATAGCTGAAACCGGCGCGTTCGTACAAGGCGCGGGCTGGGGCAAAGACGGGTTCTACCCCGGTCTCCAGACTTAGGCGTGTATAACCGAGGCTCTGCGCCTCGGTCAGCAAATGATCCAACATGTTTCGGGCAAGCCCGCGGCCGCGCGCCTCGGCCACCACATGCATGGATTTAATCTCAGCATGGGCGGCGTCTATGCGTTTGACAGCCCCCATCGCAAGAACTGCGTCGCCTTCCCGCAGCGTGAAGAAGGCGACTTCAGGCGTATCAAGCGCTGTCGGATCCAGCGCATGCACGCTTTCGGGCGGCGATGACGCATGCATCAGATCAAGATGCCGCTGCAACAGGGGCAACACCTGTGGTGAAGTGGGCTTGTCACGGCGGATCTCTATCATCGGGGGTTATTGCCCACCCATCATCATCATCAGGTCCGTGCCGTTTACCATCAAAGTGCCAGGAACAGAGGCATCAATGTCCCACACCAGCGCACCCTCTTCGCCCGGGGTGGCCATGCCTTTTGCCATGCCAAGAACCGGGACAATTTGCCCGCTTACTTCGGGTGGGGCGGCCTGAAGGGCGGCCAGAACAGCCTCCATCCCGGTCATTGTGACGGTGGCTTTGCCAACTGGCATGCTGCCGGGGCCAGCGGTCATCGCGCCCTCATAGGTAAGGTTGTACATATCGGATGACACCGACCCCGGCGCCAATTCGATATCAACCGCGCCATTTGGCATGAACGCCGCCATCAGTGACCCTTGCATAGTGGGATCAATCGGCTCGGGTTTGGTCAGATCAAAGGCAGCGATCACCGCCGCCACGGGCGATGCCGCATTAAAGCCGCTGACAGTTACGTCAAAAGCCAGGTCTTCAGGCACCAAACCCGCCGACCATTCTGGTGCCAGCCCGTCAGGGATGGTCAGGCCCGAAAGGGTGATACCTTCGCGAAACAGGCCATCGTCGACCAAACCATTTGCTTCCATATCAATGCCAACCGTGGCTACGTTAAAAACGCCCACAGGGGTGGTGATCGTGGCATTTTGCATGCCGCCTGTGATGTTGATGTTCTGAAAGAACGGCATGCCTTCGGTAAGCAGCGCTTTCAGCCCGGCTTGATCTGCCTTGATCGCCTCTTTGGATGGGTGCGCGACAAACCACGCAATCAGTTTGTAGAACGCCGCCGGATCAAACCCGGTCAACGTAGCGTCGCCACCGTAACTTTCGGCTTCGATAGTAACGTCGGCGGCAGGGGCACCGGGTGCGCCCGGAATGGCCATGGTTTGGGTATAGCCGGTCAGAGCGTAGGTAACTTTGCTGTCAACACCAGCCTCTGCGCCAGAAACGGCTTCGGATTCGTAAAAGCCCGATGTTGCACTTGTGCTGCTTGTTGAAGGGGGCGTGTCAGGAATGGTTACGGTTTGCGTGAAGGAAATATCGGTGAAATCACTGCGCGAGCTGGTGAAGGCGCTTAGCGCTTCGTCAAAGACACCCGTTCCCTTCAGCGACGCCATTTTATAGGAAAAGTCCGAAATGCCCGCTGCGGTAAAACTGGCCTCAAAAGCTTGGTCGGTTGCAGTGGCCCACGTGCCATCGCCATTGTCGGTGATGGTCATCACATAGGGCGTGACGGTGCCCGTAAATGTATCGGGCGACGCTTTGGCAATGAACGGCGCAAAATCAAGCGTAACGGTATAGGCATCGCCCGCAGGTTCGACGGACACAACGCCCGGTTCGGCACCGATATAGGTTTGGAACAGGGCCACAAGGCGCGCGGCCTCTTCTGGCGTGGCGGGGTCTGCCATTGCGGTTGAGGACATCAGGGCAAACAGGGTCGTGCCAAGAAAAGCGTGTCGCAGGAACATGATGATCTCTTTCATATACTGGGGCGCATCAGAATTACGCGCCGTTTTAACCAAACATGGGACATAACCCAGTGTCGAACCAAACCAGTTTTCACGGATATAAGGCGTTAATGTGTCCACGCACCCTTGCGGTCAGTTGCAAAGTTTTCGCCGTAGCCACGCGGCCTAATGGTAAATTTGCGGGCTTTGGGGTCTTCAACATCGGCATCAATTCCGTTTGCCGTGGCATAAGCTAAGGCTGCATCACGGCTTTCAAACCGCAGGCGCACCTGACTGTCCATATCACCCGACGAAGTCCAGCCCATCAATGGGTCGACTTCGCGGGCTTCTGATGGCGCAAATTCAAGCACCCAGCCGCCGGTTTTGGCTGTGCCCGATTGCATGGCAGTTCTTGCAGGCTGATAGATTTTCGCACGCATACGGCACCTCTGAAATTGTTGCACGTATATTCCGAAATTTGGTGGGTTGTGCAAGGCGCAAGCGTGCTGTCGGTCGGCGACTGGGGTGTGGGGTGGGTGGGGTGGTGCGACCGACCGACAGCGTTTGGACTGCTTGCTTGGATAATATGGCCTGAACAAAGCCAGAACTCAACCAAAAGATGCAGCGATGTTTGGCATTTTCGTTAAAATTGAATGGCTGGCGTCAACACTTGCTTAAGCATGGTTAACAGAATGGTGTTTGCCCCTTGAACC
>JACMNW010000310.1 GCA_014378345.1 Pseudorhodobacter sp.
AGTGGTCTGGCTTGCCTTCGGAATTCAGAACCATGCGGACGCTCAGGCTTCCCAAGATGATCTCGCCATTCTCCCGGAAGTACCGCTTTTCAAGGCTGTAGCAGGTGATTTCACCTTTGGCCAACCGTTCAAGTTGGTGCAGGTCGGCGTTCAGATCGTCCGGGTGAGTCAGGTGTTGAAAGTCGGTGCTAAGCAGTTCGGCCTCGCTATACCCCAGCAACGTACAGAGCGCGGGGTTGACCTTCAGAAAATGGCCGTCCAGCCCGACGATCGCGTTGCCGATGGGCCCATATTCGAACGCCGCCCGGAATTGTTCGCCGCTGATGCGCAGCAATTCTTCCATTTCCTTGCGGTCAGTGATGTCGGTTTGCGCGCCAACCAGCACGGTAGCTTGGCCGGATTTGTCGCGATGGGCGATGGCAATATCCGTCCGCATCCAGCGCCAGCGGGAACGGTCGCGCGACTGCAGCCGATATTCGCAACTCGCCCGCTCAGCATGTCCTTCACCGCACAGACGGATGGGTTCCAGAGCGGCGCCCAGATCGTCGGGGTGAACACGGTTTCGCCATTCGATCTGCAAATCAACTCCCTCGTCCGGGTCAACTTCCAGCATCCGTCGCCAGATGTCGGATACGGACACGGATTGTTTGGCGAGATCGAACTCAAAGACACCAATGTTGGCCCCCCGGATCGCGTTGTCCGACTGGATCAGGTCATTCTGCCGGATCAGATCAATTTCACGATCCGCCGTGTCGTCACGCATGATCACCATCGCGCGGCTGCGTCCTGCTGTATCTGTCCAGCTGGCGAATCTGACCAGAAGGGGAAGCTGTCGGTTTGCCTTGTCGCGCCCAGTCATGTGCCGCGCTGCTTCCGGAGGCGGAGCGTGCCGGGCGCCGAAATCCGGGGCCAGCGGCAGCACTGCAGAAACCGGCATCCCGATCAGTTCGTCAGGATCATACCCCAACAGCCGCGCCGCCGGTGGATTGCTGTCGATGATCAGGTGCGCCTCATCCATGACCAGTATTGCAAGGCCGGCGGCGCTTATTGCATCTGCGATCAACGTGCTATCCATGTGACACCTGCCAAAGGCCGAATACGAAGGTCCGGCAATCAAGGGACACTTTACGCAACCAAGACGGGAATGGAACTGCGATCCTTCATCCCTTCGCACGGGACTGCCAGACGCCGCATCATCCTGCGAAGCGGCGGGCCTTTCAGTCATTCCTTCGCAATAGGAACCGTCGGCGCTTTAGGGGCATTTGGGCCGGTCCGATAAATGTCCCCTTTGCCGGCAGCGGGATTGCTGGCTAAGTGCATCAGGTTCAGACCGTGACACTGACCAAAGCTGCAGAATTTCGCACCAAAAGGTCAAAAAACGACATTTTGAATGACACTTGCGGCACCCGGCAAAGCCGTATAGCGGTGCGCCTGCCGCCAAGGCGGCCCATTGTACCCTCCGCAACAGGACGGACCGAAGCCTTGCCTGACATCCCCACGCTGCGCGCCGAACTGGCCGCCCTCTACGACCTCGCCCCCTCGCTGGAGGCTGCCGAGGCCTCGCGCGACATCTACGCCAAGATGGCCCGTGTGGTCCCCTATGCCGATTGGGCGATGTTTGCGCCCTATGTCATAGCGATCAACCGGCTGAAGGTGGAACGCAATGCGGTGATCCTGGGCCACAACTACATGACGCCGGAAATCTACCACGGCGTGGC
>JACMNW010000311.1 GCA_014378345.1 Pseudorhodobacter sp.
CTGTGCCTCAATATCCACACCCGCTGGGGTGGCCTCGGCCTTTGGGCGCACACGGCAATTCATGCCGCCCCGCTTGCCCCCGCAGGGTCGCTTGATGCCAAAGACTGGGATAAATCCATCGCCACCAACGTCCGCGCCTCAGGCACCCTGATCCCGATGTTAGAGCCCCTGCTGCGCGCCCACAAAGGCACCGCGCTGTTCCTTGATGATCCGCGCGCAGGTCAACAGTTCTTCGGTGCCTACGGTGCCAGCAAAGCCGCCCAAATCGCCCTTGCCCGCTCGTGGCAAGCCGAGACCGCAAAAATCGGCCCCCGCGTGCTGATAGAGACGCCAAACCCCATGCCCACCGCCACCCGCGCACGCTTCTTCCCCGGCGAAGACCGCACGCCACTTGCCAGCACAACAGACGAAGCCGCGCGCCTCATCGCCGCCATCTAGCACAACCGTCCCGGACCTGATCCGGGACCTCTGGCACGGATTAAACCCCCCTAACCGCACCGCAATCACTTGCCCTCCCTCCCCCCTCCGTAAGGGAGGGCAATTAACCCCGCAAAGCCGCATCCATCGCCGCCCACAACGGCTCCACCGGTTCACACCCCACCGACAGCCGGATAAGCCCTTCCGGTACCGCATCGCCCCAGCGCGCCCGACGTTCCCCCGATGTATGGGTCGACCCGAAACTCGTCGCCTGCGCCACAAACGGGCAATCGGCCAGAAACTTCTCCGCCACCACGGCATCGCGCAACGTGAACGAGATCAAAAACCCAAATCCCGACATCTGCCGCGCCGCCACCGCATGCGACGGATCACCGGGCAGCCCCGGATACCGCACCGCCAACACCGCCGGATGCCCCAACAACCGCTCCGCAATCACCCCGGCCGACGCGCACATGCGGCTCAGCCGCACCTCCAGCGTCTCGATCCCCCGGTGCACCAGCCAAGCCTCGAACGACCCCGGCACCGCCCCGGACAGCCGCCGCCACTCCCGCACCCGCGCCATCAAATCCGCATCGCGCCCCGCGACATGGCCGAACAACACATCCGAATGCCCCGCAGGCGCTTTGGTATCGGCGGCAACCACAAGATCAGCCCCCAGATCCAAAGGCCGCTGCAACAGCGGCGTCATCGTCGTATTATCCGCAATCACCAGCGCCCCCGCCGCATGGGCGCGGGCCGCAACCACCGCAATATCGCAGACATCCAAGCCGGGGTTCGACGGCGTCTCAATCAACACCACCCCCACCCCGGTAAAATCCGCCGCCTCGAAATCGGCGGTCGGCAAATACTCCACCTGCACCCCGAAAGATTTCAAAAACGTCTCACCAAAAACCCGCGTCACATAATACCCGTCTCTCGGCAAAATCACCCGCTTGCCCGCCGATAATGTCGCCATCAACGCCGCCGAAATCGCGGCCATCCCGGACGGAAACGCCACCACCGGGGCTTCTTCCAACAGGCTCAGTTGCACCTCAACCTCATCCCAGGTCGGGCTGGCCGCGCGCGCATAACTATAGCCACCTTTGGTATGATCGGGCACATGAAACGTCGTCGCCGTAATGATCGGCAAGGCAATCGGCGCACCCTGCGTCAGGCCCGCCGCCCGGTGATGTTGCAGCCGTGCTGCCAGAAGATCATCTTCGTCCCGCATCATTGCAACCGCGCCGGAAAACCATCCGCCCTTAAATCAGTGCCCAACAAATCTTCCAACAGCTTTGCAATCATCGGCGATTGTGCGTCTCCGCCGTAGGCAGCCTTTGCGGCGATATAGGTCTGGTTTGTCATCGAAGCCAATTCAAGCGGCACGCCAAACTCTTTTCCAAATCCCAGCGCAAAACCCAGATCTTTCAGCGCCAGATCAATGTTGAACGCAATATCGTACGAGCCGTTCAAAATCAGCGCCCCTTCGGTTTCATGCACAAAGGAATTGCCAGAAGACGCCGCAATCGCATGCCAAGCCTGCCCCAGATCAAGCCCGCCCCGCTTTGCCAGCATCAACGCCTCGCCGCAGGCTTTCAGATGGATGAACGCCAGCATATTGGTAATCACCTTGATGATGCAAGACGCGCCCAAGGGCCCCATGTGAAAGATCTTGTCGCCCATCGCCGCCATCGCAGGGCGGTGCAGATCGAACAGGTCCTTATCGCCCCCCGCCAGCATGGTGATTTTACCCTGATAGGCCAGATGCACGCCGCCCGTCACTGGCAATTCCATCATCCGCACCCCTGCCGCAGCCGCAATGGCTGCCAAGGCCAACACTTCATCGCGGCCAAGCGTCGACATTTCAACCCAGGATGCCCCCGGTTTCATATGCGGCAAGATATTGCGCAGCACCCTTTCAGATACCGCAGGCGACGGCAGGCAGGTAACCACGTGGTCAACCGACGCGGCCACCTCTGCCGCATTGTTGGCCAAAACTGCGCCCATGGCCACCAAAGGCCCGGCAAGGCTTTCGTTCAGGTCAAAGACCGTCACCTGAAAGCCGCCTTGCAGCAAACAGCCCGCGCAAGCGGCCCCAAGGTTCCCCAGGCCGATATATCCGTAATGCATGATGTCCCCATTGAAATGGGGCAGCTTTACCGCCGCCCCGCCATTGCTTCAGGCGCCGTAGCCGACAATGCCCTTGACCTCACAGAAGTCATGGATGCCCCAATCAGCGTATTCGCGCCCGTTGCCAGATTGCTTGTAGCCGCCAAACGGCGCCGATGTATCCCAATCAGGATAGTTCAAATTCACCGTCCCCGCCCGCAGACGCCGCGCAACGGGTCGCGCATCTTCCAGCGGTCCGGCCACATAGGCAGCCAAGCCATAAACGGAATCGTTGGCCATCCGAACGGCATCATCCACCGTGTCATAGGGCAGGATAGAAAGTACGGGGCCGAAGATTTCTTCCTTGGAAATCGTCATATGGTTTTCCACGTCGGCAAAGATCGTAGGCTTGCAAAACCATCCCCGGTTCAACCCTGCAGGCCGCCCAAGACCACCTGTCACCAGCTTGGCCCCCTCATCCATCCCAACCTGAATCAACCGTTGCACCTTGTCGAACTGCACTTTCGATATCAGCGGCCCCATCGTCACGCCATCTGCCAACGGATCGCCCGGAACAATCGCCTCGGCGGGTGCTTTCGCCACTACCAGCGCGGCCGCCTGTTGGCTGCGGTGAACAAACATCCGCGTCGGCGCATCGCACGACTGCCCGGTGTTTGACATGATCGCATTCACGCCTGCCTCGACCGCCGCGGCAAGATCGGCGTTCGGCAAAATGATGTTGGCCGACTTGCCACCCATTTCCTGCGCCACGCGCTTTACCGTTGGCGCTGCTGCCGCCGCAATCAAGGTGCCCGCGCGGGTGGAGCCGGTAAACGACACCATATCCACCTCGGGGTGCGAGGTAATACGGGTGCCAACGCCGGGGCCATCGCCGTTCACCAGATTGAACACGCCCGCAGGCACACCCGCCGCATGACACACTTCGGCAAACAGCACCCCTGACAGCGGTGCAATTTCAGACGGCTTCAACACCATCGTGCAGCCCGCAACCAACGCAGGCGCCACTTTGCACGCAATCTGGTTCATCGGCCAGTTCCACGGCGTGATCAGCGCGCAAACCCCAATGCCTTCGTAGACAATCCGCGTGGTACCACGCGCATATTCCCAAGCCATTTCCTCGGCGGCCTTGATCGTGGCCTCGATATGCACTTGGCCTGCCCAAAACTGGGCATCGCGCGCCCAAGCTTTAGGTGCGCCCATTTCCATGGTCATTGCGGCGGCAAAGTCTTCGGCGCGGGCGTTGTAAATCTCCAGAATCCGCTTCAACAGCGCAATCCGCTGCGCCGCTGGCGTTACCGTCCAGCCGTCGTACGCCGCACGCGCCGCCGTAATGGCGCGGTCTGCATCGGCATCATTGCCCATCGCCATTTGACAGATGATTTCCTCGGTCGCCGGATTTTCCACCCCGATCCGCACGGATGAGATGGGTTCCACCCATGCGCCGTTGATGTAGAATTTGGTCATATTGGCAGAGATCATATCAGCCTCACTTGAAATAGATGTTGTATTTGGCCCGGATCGCCGCGTCGATGTCTGGGTCTATTACGTTTCCGGCACGTGCAAGGATACTATTCTTCCGCGCAATCGCCGCGTCAAGCAGCAGTGGCTTGCCAGCCTCATTCCATTCCTTGGGTGACATGCGATTGGCCGACGCCGGATAGATATATTCCGTCTGCATCAGCTTAAGGGTTTGGTCTGACCCAAGGTAATGGCCCGGCCCACCCAAGCAGACCTCTTTCATCGCGTCAATTGACGTGCTGTCTGGCGTCACATCAATGCCGCGCACCAGACGCATGGCCTGGCCCAACAGATCATCGCCCAGAACCAGGCTTTCCAGACAAAAACCCAAAAGGCTGGCATGCATGCCCACCGCCTCATAACACATGTTCAACCCGGCAAGACCGGCCAGCGCGTTGGTGATGCCTTGCTCCCACCCGGCCTGCATGTCGGGCAGTTTGCTGTCCGATATCCCCGACGCAGCCCCCCCCGGCAGGTCATAAAACCGGTGCATCTGCGCACAGCCCGCCGTCAGCAACGCCTGTTCTGCCGATCCGCCCGACATCGCTCCGGTGCGCAAATCGCTGACAAACGGCCACGTGCCAAAAATGCACGGCGCGCCTTTCTTGATGGAATTGGTATACACCACGCCCGCGAGGCACTCTGCCACCGCCTGCACAATCGTCAATGCAATCGGTGCCGGTGCGGTTGCCCCGGCCTGCCCCGCCGATAGCAGCAACATCGGCATGCCACGCCGGATGCAATCCTCCATCGTGATGCAGGATTCCTCGGCAAACTTCATGGGCGGGACGACAAAGCAGTTGGAATTGCTAACGAAAGGCCGCTCCAGCCATTTCTCCTCGCCCCCTGCGACGGTGTAAAGCATGTCAAAACAATCAGATACATGCGATGGGTCGGAAAACGAGGTGCCCACATGTTTGGTCGTGCCCGCCAGGCAACCATACAAAGTGTTCAGATCCATCTCGCGGTTGTCGACCACATCACGGCACACCATCGTGCGCTGATAGAAGTGAATGTTATCAAGGTTATCCACCAGCCGTGCCGCATCATACAAATCCTGCGCCGTGCTCTCGCGGTAATCCAGCGTGATAGGATCCACGATATGCACCGCTGCCCCTGCCGTGCCGTAATGCACGCGACTGCCAGATAAATATAAATCGTGCCTGGGGTCGCGGGCGTGCAGCGTGATGTTGCGCGCGGCCACCGCCAGCATATCCTCGACCAGCGCGCGCGGAAACCGCAGGCGACCATCGTTCCCCAAAATAGCGCCCGCCTCGGTCATCAAGGCCACACCCGACGGCGGCGCTTGCGACAGGCCGATCACCTCCAACGCCTCAAGCGCCGATTGATGGATCTGCTGCACACCCTCGTCCGTCAGCGGCTTATAGCGCCCCCCCGACATGCCTGGCCGCACCGGGCGCATCTCGTCCGACAACGGCGCTGACCGCACTGCCACCCGATTGGCACGCCCCCCCGTCCGCTTCGCCCGAGTAGGTTCACAAACCTCACCAATATCGCTCATCGTCTCAGCCTTTCATTTTGGCTTAAATATCCCGGGGTCTGGGGCGGCGCCCCAGCACGCGTCACATGCGCACCCGTTCAGATTTTTGATCATACATCGCCACCAGCGACGCCACAGCCGCATGCCGCCGCCCCGCTATTTCAATCTCATAGGTTGAAGCCAGCACATCTGCCTCACTCTCGCCCCGGCACGGCACATAGCCAAGCCCGATGGATGCCCCAAGGAAATGGCCGTAGTTGCCCGAGGTAACAGGCCCCACGATTTTGCCATCCCGCACGATCGCCTCATTGTGATACATCATTGGCATGGGGTCTTTCAGCGCAAACTGCACCAAGCGCCGATCCAACCCCGCCTCCTCTTTGCGAAGCACGGCATCGCGGCCAATGAAATCTGGCTTTTTGCGCGATACAGCAAAGCCAAGCCCCGCTTCCAGCACATGATCCTCATCCGTGATGTCATGGCCAAAATGGCGATAGCCTTTTTCAATCCGGCACGAATCCAGCGTGTGCAGCCCGCACAGTTTCAAACCCATACCGGCCGCTTCCAGCGCCTCAAACACATGGGCGGTCTGATCGGCGCTGACATACAGCTCCCATCCCAATTCGCCCACATAGGTCACCCGGTGCGCCCGCGCTATCCCCATGCCGATTTCGATTTCCCGCATGGTGCCAAAGGGATGGGCCACATTGCTAAAGTCATTGGGGGACACCGCCGACAAAAGATCCCGCGATTTTGGCCCCATCACGCACAGGACGGATTCCGCCGCCGTCATATCGGTGATCACGGCAAACGCAGCGCCCAGATGTTTGCGCATCCATGCAAGGTCACGTTGCAAGGTAACCCCCGGCACCACGGCCAGATAGGCGGTTTCCGACAGCCGCGTTACTGTAAGGTCGCTTTCTATCCCACCGTTTTTGTTAAGCATTTGGGTATAGACAACCCGGCCCACTGCCACATCCATCTGCGCGCCACACACCTTGTTCAGAAACGCGCAGGCATCACGCCCCTCAACCCGGATTTTGCCGAAACTGGTCATGTCAAACAGCCCAACGCCTGTCCGCACCGCCATGTGTTCAGCGCGTTGATTTTCAAACCAGTTCTGCCGACCCCACGAATACTGATAGTCCCGCGCCTGCCCCGGATTTGCGAACCAGTTTGCGCGCTCCCACCCCGCAGCCTCGCCAAACACCGCGCCCCGCGCTTCCAGATGCGCATGCAAAGGCGAACGCCGCACCCCA